>CAYGRH010000005.1:0-18799 GCA_964352165.1 uncultured Hyphomicrobiaceae bacterium
GAACCCGTCAAACCGGTTTTCGCGTTCGTCAAGACGCCGGCATGGGATGAATACGCTTCGCCAGACATGCATGAAGCGTTCTCCGAACTCGCCGAGTCTCTCGGCGGCGCTTGTATGGAATTCGACATCCCCGGCCTGGACCGCGTCATCGAATGGCAGCGCCTCGTGCAGCTAGCCGAAAACGCCGCCTACTACGGCCCCTTGCAGGACAAAAGCCCCGGCGAGCTTTCACCAGGACTCAACGCGCGCCTGACCGAAGGTGCAGCCGTCCCAGTTCGGGCCTACCTCGAAGCCATTGCTTCGCGAGGAAAAAGCCTACGCAATGGTCGATGAAATCTTCGAACATTTCACAGCCATTCTCACACCGGCCGCACCAGGCGCACCGCCCAGCCTCACAGAAGGCATCACCGGTTCCCCGATATTCAACGGGCTGTGGACCTATCTCGGCATGCCTTGCCTATCTATGCCCTTGATGGAAACCGGCGGACTGCCGCTCGGCGTCCAGCTTGTGGGCCCTCGCCGCGATGATGCCCGCCTGCTGCGCACCGCTCATTGGCTGGTCAATGCGGTTACCGACGAGAGCCAAACCTGAACGAAGCAAAGTCCCGGCCTCACCGACGGACCAGAAAGACAGGAACCAAACGATGTATGAAAAATTGCTCGCGGTCTTCGCTCTGATCATCTTTGGAACCTTCATGGGCATTCTCGCCTGGTGGGTGCAGGCCATCCCGCTTCAGATCGTCTTACTCTGCACGTTCCTTTTCGCCGCGTACGACTTCTGGCTCGATGCGTTTTCCGCGAAGAAGAATGGCAACGGCTCCTAGAGTATTCGCTCGAAATTCGTCGCAAGACATTGACTTCAATGGATAAATTAGAGTGCCGCGACCGCCTTTTGAAGGTGAACCTTACCTGAAGGCATGGCTCAACAACCATTCAGCCTCACAAGTGCAATCTCTCCTCACTTGAAGCGCACGCCACCAACGGCGCCCGCCTAAGCAGGAGAGAGCAAATGATCTCGAAATTAGCAGTTACCGCACTCATGATTGCAGCCCTTCCGGTAATGGGCGCCGCTACAGCCGAAGCCGCTGGCGGTCATGGCAAAGGCAACAAAGCCGGCCCCGCCAAGCAGATGCAAAAGGCCAACAAGAAGGCCTCTAAAGGCAAAAGCGTCGTGAAGTACGTCGCCAAGTCGAACGGTGCGAAGCTCATCGTCATCCACAACAACGCCAAGCGCTACGGCAACAAACGTTTCAACAAGCGCTTTAATAACCGCGGCTTCAGCTGCGTCGCAGCAGCCAAAACGCGCGGTGGATATGGCCGCCGCATCCCTGGCATCCGCGGCGAGCGCTACGGAAACCGCGCCTGCCAGCGCGCGATGAACGAATGCCGCCAGGAACTGCGTCATCGTAAAGCTTCTGGCCGCAACCCCTTCGCCCGCTGCGTTGTCGTTCGTCGCGGCTAAGTGAAATAATCGAAACGGTTGAAGCTCAAGCTTCTACGAAAAAGGCGGCCCGGAAGGGCCGCCTTATTTCGTATCGAGCAACTTGGTCCTAATGGCTTGAACTCAGGATGACTTGACTGCAAAGGGCATCGGTTTGCCGGCGAACGCCGCGTCCAGGTTGTCGAGCGCTTCAAAGCCCATCTGGGTCCGCGCCTCGATCGCTGCCGATCCGAGGTGGGGCAGCAGGAACGTGTTGGGCAGGTCGTAGTAGGCTTCGTTTATCTTCGGTTCGCCAGAAAACACATCAAGACCGGCATACCCAAGACGACCCGACCTCAAGGCTTCGATCAGATCATCATCGTTGATGAGATCGCCGCGGGCCGAGTTCACAACGATCGCGCCTTCCGGCATTTTCGCAATGACGTCCTTGTTGAAGAAGTAGCGAGTTTCAGGCGTTGAAGGCGCGTTGATCGAGAAGAAGTCCGATACCGACAAGAGACTGTCGAGTGTTTCGTGGAAGATCGCACCCTTTTCCTTGTCGGGCGGCTGCTGCACGATGTCGTGATAGTGAATTTCCATGTCGAACCCGCGAGCGCGCTGCGCAAGCGCCTGTCCGATTTTGCCGAAGCCATATATTCCCAGCCGCTTGTTATCGAGCCGGCGGCCGACAAGTTGCAGCGGCGCCCAGCCCGGCCAGGACTTGGTGCGGATCATCGCTTCGCCTTCGGAAGCGCGGCGGGCCGAACCAAGGATCAGCAGCATCGCGATTTCAGCAGTCGCCACCGTCACTCCATGCGGGGCGTTCCCGACTTCGATCCCACGCGCCTTGGCTGCAGCCAGATCGATGTGGTCGAATCCGATGGAAAAGGTCGAGATGTGCTTGATGTAATCAGGAAGCGCCATGATGACGTCTTCTCGCAGTTTATCGGTGATTGTGATCAAGATGGCATCGACATCTTTGGCCCCCGCTACGATCTCATCGGTCGACATCTGATGATCGTCGACATTCTGTTTGACATCGTAGTCGCGATTGGCCCGGGCTTCGACAGCCTCGGGCAAGCGGCGCGTAATGAGAATGCGCTTCTTCATGAACGAGTATCCTCCGGAATGTTCGACTTTTATTGGACACCAGCTTTTGCCGCATGGTTGCTCCCCTGACCAGTATCACGTCGGCGTTCTCGCAATCTTTGCCGCTGATCCCCTATTCGACGCCTCCCACCACACATTCCCTAAATCGGCAGCGCGGACGTGCGGAAGAAACGGATTGTTTACCATAAGGCCTTGAAAATCAGCCCCAGCGCCGAGGGCTAACGGCCCTCGCAAGGCTGACCAAGTCAAACCGGACGGCTTGCTCGAGCCAGTTGCAGCTCATTACCGGCACCAGTCCCAAGGCCGAGAGATCTCTCATGCGCATTTTCGTTTTCATTCTGGCAGCCTTGGCAATCGCCAAAGTCTACGCCCAGGACCAACTTTACCGCACGGCAACCGCCCAGGCCCTCATCAATGCCTATAGCTCGCTCGCCGTGACCGCCTGCCAGAAAAGCGGCAGCGCTCAGATCAAGACGGCAACTTCCGCCCAGCTGGACCTGTGGACAACGAGATCGCCCATGTCGCTCCAAATCGGACGCGATGATCTCGGCGTCAGCATCTGGCAATTCGAAGATCGGCGTTGGGAGGCAGCCTACCGCCAGCCATACCTCGTGTTATCGCCGCAAACCCAAGCGGGCGCTCTAACGTGCACGTATGACATCACCGCAGGCCAGGCGCAGATCTCCCATCGCGGCTGAACCAGCCCCGCCATATTGCGCCAAAGCGTGATTGCAAAACCTATCGGGCGTAGACTGCAAACCGCCGTTATTAGCCGCCTGCCCGGCGCGCCTGTAAGCAGATCTGCGTCATGAACAGATGATTGAACCGCCCGCTGGTTAGTCGCGACAACAGCCGCGTGCGTGAAGAAAACGGTGTGACAGGCCCAGCCCAGTCGACGTGATAACCGGCCGTTTCAAACATTTCCACGAAGCTTTCCGGCGTGAACCAGCGCAAATGCGTCCGATCGAAAACACCGCGATCGGCCTGCGGAAAATGTCCGCCGGCCAGCTCTCGGATGACCCGCCAGTGCGAAATGTTCGGCGAACTGGCAAGTACGAGCCCTCCCGGCCGTACATAGCGGTGCAGCTTGTTCAACACCGCACCTGGCTCACGTAGATGCTCAAGAACTTCCGACAGGATCAGCACATCAAACTGTGCCGGACGCCAATCGAACTCAAGCTTCTCCACATCGCCGACAATGACTTCGCTAAGCACATCGCGGGCTTCTTCTGCCGCTTCAGGCAGAAGCTCGACACCCGTATAGCGACCTGCGCGCCCGCTTTGCAGCGCGAGGGCCCCAGTCGCACCCGTTCCGCAACCGACTTCAAGCACAGAAGCTGTACTGTCCGGCGGAAGACACGAAATAAAGTCGAGCCTGGCGCCTGAAAAGTAGCCGCGATCCTTCTTACGGTAGGCCGTGGCGTGATCGCCATCTGCGGAAACAACGGTTGTGGACACGGGCTTTCAAACCTCCAAGAACACGAACGCGACAGCCGGGTTTAATGACCCGCCAGCAACTGGCTAGAAATAGTGTGCAAACCCCTAAAATAGGGTTGGCCGCCGGACATAATTGCAATGCATGGGTTTCTGCCGCCTTAACGTTCAGCATCACATTGAGTTACCACTATTTATTCGCGGCAAAGTAACCGAAACATAACCTAAACGGGCGTTATCTATGTCCTGGCTGCAAGAACTGCGGGGCGCTCCCAAAGTTCGACACTTCGTTTGCGTAATTGGCCGGAACCATGTGCTTGCGTACCTCTTATAAAAATAGTGCCCTCAAATTAGCTGCGATTGCCGCAACGGCTATCGGGCTATTGACTGCATGCGCCGACGGCAACGGCCTTCCCCCGCCAAACTTTGCAACGAATGATGCCTCCTCAAGCCCCCGTATTTACAAGATTGGCATTGGAGACAAGCTGAAAGTTACAGTTTTCGGCGAAGAGAATTTATCGGGGCAATTCGAAGTCAACACCCTTGGTAACATCTCAATGCCGCTGGTCGGAGAAATCCCAGCAAAGGGTCTCGCCCTCGAAGCGTTTCGTGACAGCACGACTGACCGCTTGGCTTCGGGCTATCTGAAAAACCCTCGCGTTTCCGTCGAAGTTCTCAATTACCGCCCAATTTTCGTCCACGGCGAAGTACGCTCGGGTGGCGAATTCCAATTCAAGAATGGAATAAAGCTACGTGACGCAATCGCTATGGCGGGCGGTTACACGTATCGCGCCAATACCAACTACGTCATCATCGCGCGTGAAGGCGAAACCGAAGCGCGCCTGCCGCTACCAACCAACATCCAAGTTTTGCCGGGTGACAATATCCGCGTCCCGGAACGCTTCTTCTGATGGCAGCCCACAGGCGCAGCCATACCGGGCGACCGGCTAGCAGACCCTGCCCAAAAGCTCCAATTGTGCGCACCGCAGCAATCGTGGCCGCGAGTCTGTTTGCCGCAAAGGCCCACGCTTTCGACCTGGATGGCACCGAAGGCCTCATTACCGAGACGATTGCCGCGCGCGAACGCCTGCGGGACTATGACAACATCAAACAGTTTGGCGCCGAACGCGTGGTTGACATCGACCGCAGACATGTTCAGCCCATTGGCATCCGCGCCGGGACATACTTGATCTTCCCCACCGTCGAGGAAAAGATCGTCTACGACGACAACATTTTTGGCGTTTCAAAGAACAAAACTGGCGACTTCCGGAACGAAGTCAGCCCCCAGGTCACGTTCCAATCGCATCTGCCGCGCCATGTCCTAAACATGGCACTTGGCGGCCGTATCGTCAGCTATCTCGACAACCCCGACCAGGACTATGTTGATGGCCACGCGGCGCTGAACGGCGCACTGCACATCGACCATGCCCATACACTGTCATTGTCCCTTCTGACACGCCAGGAGCATGAAGAACGCTCCGATATTACGGCGTCCCGCTCCGCTGCCGAGCCGGTCCCGATCTGGCGAAACAAGGCTGCAATCGGCATCACCCGTGACGTCGGGCGGCTCTACGGCACGCTGTCGGCAACCTACAATCGTTGGGACTATTCGAACGTCGACAGCCTCGACGGCAAGACGCTTGATCAGAATTTCCGCGATCTGGAGTCCTGGAGTGCTCAACTGCAGGGCGGATACCGGATTTCACCTGGCTTCGAACTCGTCTCCAAACTCCGGTTTCTGCGCCAGCTCAACACCGCCAATAATCTCGATCCGAAAGATGTGATCGACGGCTACGGCTACGAGGCCGTCGCCGGACTCGCATTCGAAACGAGCCCTCTGCTGCGTTGGAGGCTGCTGGGCGGCTACGGCCTTCGCGACTACGACCAGGACGGTCGCGAAAACATCTCAACAAGCCTGCTTGAGGGCCAATTCGAATGGCTGCCTACACAGAAAATGACGATCTACGGATCGGTTTCCCGCGAGATCGTCGATCTGGAAAGTAATCAATCCGGGGGCAGCGTGGAAACCGCCATCGATGGCCGGATGGATTACGAAATCTATAACAACATCGTCCTAAGTGCAGGCGCAACTGCCAAAGACACCGACTTCACCGAAGAAAATCGGAGCGATCGAACCTATTCGGCGCGAATAGGCCTTGAATACTACCTTAATAAAAACTGGCTATTCACCTTTCAATACGAACATGAGCATCGGGATTCCAATCTCGACGAATTCGATATGGACTCCAATCGCTTCATGATCGGAGCGAAACTGCGCTTCTAAGGTCAAAACAAAAATGCGCGAAAGCAGCACCCCATATGACGACGAAGAACAGGGCGGAGCAACAAGCTTCAGCCTTGCGCGCGTCATATCGGCTGTGCGCCGCCACTTTCGCACGATATTCGCAATCGTATTCACCACAGGGCTTGTGACCGGAAGCCTGCTCTTGATGCTGCCAAACAGTTATGATGCATCAGCCGTCGTCCAGATCGATCCCCGCAAGAAAACGATCTCTGATCTTGAGGGCGTTATCTCCGAATTGAACGCGGATGCCGCGACCATCGAAAGCGAAGCCGAGATTATTCGCTCCCGAGCGATGCTTCTCAAGGTCATCGACTTATTGAAATTGCGCGACGACCCGGAATTTGCGGAAGGCAAGAGCCTGTTTTCCCTTGCCACGGACCTTCTGGGATGGACGGCACCATCCAATCGGCGGACCCCATCGGCGGACTCTGATGAAGAGCCGACCGCCGGCCGCACTAACACCGACGCACTGGAATCAATCAAAGGGCCACAGACGCCGGGCTCAAGCAAACCCCAGCGCGACGCAATCGCTGCGTCGATCTACGACCGGCTGACCGTCCGGCGTGTCCGCACCACTTTGCTGATCGAAATCCGCTTCACCTCCTCAGATCCGGTCAAGGCCGCTCGCATCGCCAACACCATCGCCGAGGTTTATCTGGCCGAGCAGCTCGCCGCCAAGAAACGTGCGGCCGGCTACGCCACCGAAGCCCTTGAAACCAAGCTCGGCGAAATGCGCACCAAACTTGCAGCAGCAGAGCGCGCAGTAGAATCCTATAAATCACAAAGCGGAATCTTTGCCAGCGAAGGCCAGGTCTTATCTGAAAAGCAATTGGCGCGATTGATGGAACAAACCATCATCGCTCGCAACAATACCGCCGATGCGCGCGCCAAATTTGAACAGGCCAAATCGTTGCGCGAGCAGGGCCTCGACGAAACCACGATAGCCGACGTCCTCGACAGCCACACCGTCCGTCTGATGAAGGAAAAGCTGGCCGACGCATCGCGAAAGCGCGCCGAACTGGCCAGCAAATACGGCCGGCTGCACCCCTCGCTGCGGGAAGCCGAAGCCGAGGTTGCTGACGCACGCTCCAAGGTCGAAACTGAAGTTCGCAGCGTCCTGAACCAACTCGAAAACGCCTACCAACAGGCAGCCGCCCGCGAAAGTCAGCTCTTGGGCGACCTTGAAGAACGCAAGGCACAGGAAGCCGAAGCCAAGGATAAGACAGTCGGCCTGAAGGATTTGGAACGCGAGGCCGATACGACCAAACAGCTCTTCGAAGCCCTGCTGACGCGCTACAAGCAAACTGCTGAAACCGCAGATTTGCAGCTTCCCGACGCCCGTCTCGTCGAACAGGCGGACACGCCCTTGCGTCCATCTTCACCCAAGCGCAAGCAGATCTTTGCAGTGTCGATAGCGACGAGCTTGATGTTAGCAATCGCACTGGCGCTGTTCCTGGAGTTTGGCACCACCGGTATCGGAATGCCGGAAGATGCCGAAGCCGTTCTTGACCTTTCGCATTTGTCCTCATTACCGCTGCTCGTAGATGCCGGCACGCAAGAATTCGATGAAATGCGCAACGTCCGCTTAATGATCGCCGAACCGATAGGAGCCTATGCCGAGGCCGTACGCGATGTCAGGCGCGAACTGGACGTGCGCCATCAGCAAACCGCATCCGACCTGGTCCGCAACGGCATACAGCCCGGCCGCATCATTCTTCTGGCCGCAAGCCTGCCCGGCGAAGGTTCAAGCGTGCTCGCCTCCAACCTCGCCCACCATTACGCACTGACCGGTAAGCGCACGCTGCTCATCGACGCGGATATGCGTCATGCCAACCTCAGCCGTGAACTGCTGCCTGTCCGCCCCCGTGGTCTGCTAGATGCCCTGCGCGGAGATACCGGAATCGAACATGCGATCTATCGCGACGCATTGACCGAATTGTGCTTCCTCCCGGCAACCGGCAACGGCCCCGGGACCCTCGACAATCCCGAATTGCTGTCGACCCCCGCGCTTGCCCAAACACTTCACGGGTTGCGCGAGCAATTCGACGTCATCATCCTCGACGCGCCACCGCTTCTACCGGTAATGGATACGCGCATCCTCGCCGACCACGTAGATCAGATCCTGTTCGTGATGGCATGGCGCAACACGCCTAAAACGCTGGCCAAGCGGGCGTTGAAGTCTCTGAGCTTCAATTCAGACAAGATTGCAGGCGTCGTGATCAACAAGGTCGATCCCGATGTCCTGGCGGCCAGCCAGGGATATGTCGGCGAAACAGCGCCGAAGAAGCTGCAACAACCTTCTCTGGCTGCTTGAAACTATCCATCTTAACCCGTTGTGTTCAGTCAATCTTTAGACGTGTGATGTCTAATGCACCTCAATAATTGTAAGGGGCAGGCGCCGCTCTGCGCGTTGAAGGACATGAGACGAATGTCAACCACAACCACGATCACGCCCGGCGGTATTTCAGCCGACACGAATTCCCATTCCGCAATGACCGCCACCCAGCCGCGGCGCTGGTCTCGCCAAGTGGCAGCCGACATCGTCGCCTTGGCAGATACAGCAAGCATCATCGCGGGCGCAATGTTGCCCGTGTGGATCTACGCAACATATGGTGGGCTGGCAGCAAACTGGCCCCTGACGATCCAGTCCGCAATCGCCGCATCGATCATCGCCCACCTTCTGCTGAAGTCATGGGGCATGTACGACGTGCGCCAAATGCATGACTTCCCCGAACATCCAGGCCGCCTTTTCGCGGGCCTCATGATCGCCCTCGTCACAGTCGTCGGACTGGGACTGCCGTTCGCTATCAAGGAAGTCCACATCTGGGTTTGGTATGCGACCTGGGCATCCGCCAGCTACACTATGCTGTTGGCGAACCGCTCGATTGCCCGTCTCCTTCTGCGCAAGTTCACACTTGCCGGCCGCTTCGACCAGCGCGTCGCTGTCTACGGCGCAGGCCAGATCGCACGCCGCGCCCATGACCACCTGTCCGACCCGGACCTCGGCATCCACTTCGTCGGCGTCTTCGACGACCGCATCGGTGAAGACCGCATCAATCCCGAGGGCCTCCACGTCGCCGGCAAGCTCGACGAACTCATCGCGCTCGGCCGCAACGAAGGCGTCGATCAGATCATCGTCGCACTCCCGCAGGCAGCCGAAGGACGCATCGCCGCCATCGCACGCAAGCTTGAGCAACTGCCGGTCAGCCTCCACATCGTCACGCACATCGCCTCCGACCTCGTCGACACCAGCGCCAACCACAAGGTTTCAAACCTCGGTTCCATCGGCCTTCTCGACGTCAAGAAGAAGCCGTTGTCGGATTGGGGCCCGTTGGTAAAAGCATTCGAGGACAAAGTGCTTGGCGCCTTACTGATGCTCATCGCAGCTCCAGTCATCCCGGTGATCGCACTGCTCATCAAGCTCGACAGCCCCGGCCCCGTTTTCTTCGTGCAGCGCCGCCGCGGCCTGAACAAGCAGGAAATCGAAGTGCTCAAGTTTCGCACGATGCACGTCATGGAAGACGGGACCGACGTGCGCCAGGCAACACGCGATGATGACCGCGTCACCCGCGTCGGCCGGTTCCTGCGCCGCTTCAGCATGGATGAGCTGCCACAGTTGTTGAATGTCATGCGCGGCGAAATGAGCCTCGTAGGCCCGCGCCCGCACGCGATTCTTCACGACGATCAGTTCGGCGAAACTCTAGAATCCTACGCCAACCGCCATCAGGTCAAACCCGGCATCACGGGATTGGCTCAGGTCAAAGGGGCTCGCGGCGAAACCGATACGCCGGAAAAGGTCGCTGAACGTGTCGCCTATGATACCGAGTACATCAAGAACTGGTCGCTCTGGCTCGACCTCAAGATCCTCGCGAAGACAGCATGGGTCGTGATCACCGGACGCAACGCCTACTAAGAACGAACGCCGGCCGGAGCGCAGCAACAAGCAAGCCCGGCCGGTATCGAATTCAACGAACCAGAGCGGTGTCAACACCGCCGGCTCCGACAGGACAGGCACCAGACAGACACAAGGGAACAGCGCGCTCAAACCAACTCATCCAGCCGTAAGGCCGGAAGAAAATTTAAAAGTAGTGCCACGCGATGTATCGCGCCCTGACGCTTGCGCCCCTACCGGTCACACTGTTGATCGCCAGCTTTCTTTGCCCGACGGAACTCTCGTTGTTCCTCGGCAGCCTGCGCTTGCCGCCCCACCGCGTCGCGATCATACTGCTTCTGCCATTGGCCATCGCCCGCCTCATCTCGCGCGGCGACCTGCGCATCCGATCCTTCGACGTCGTCTTCCTGCTGTTCGCGCTTTGGACAATGCGCGTTTACTTCGAGCACGACGGAATGGCCGGCCTGATCTACGGCGGCTCCTTGGCTCTTGAATCATTCGGCGCCTACATGATCGCGCGCGCCTTCGTCCGCGATGAAGCGACCCTGCAGAACACGCTCAAGGTCTTGCTCGCAGCCATAGCCACAGCAGCGCTTTTCGCGTTGCCCGAAACCTTACTTGGGCGAAACTTCACGCACGACTTCCTGCATCAGGTCACAGGCTTTCATCACCCGACCGCCGTCGAAACCCGCATGGGCCTGACGCGCGCATACGGGACATTCGATCACCCAATTCATTACGGTACCTTCTGCGCCGCCCTTCTCGCCATGCTCTGGTACGCAGAACGCAGCGCACGACGCCAACACAAGCGGGCGGCATTTATCACCGGCGCCACACTTCTGGGCATGTCTTCTGCACCGCTACTGTGCCTCGGCCTGCAAGGCGGCATGATCGTTTGGGACCGGGTAACACGCGCGCTTCCATCGCGCACGCATGTCACACTCGCCATCCTCGTCGGGCTTTATGTCGGCATCTCCATGGTTTCGAACCGCGGCCCAATCGCGATCATCGCAACCGGCATGACACTTGATTCCTGGACCGGCTTTTACCGTCTGCAGATCTGGGAGCACGGCATGAACAATGTGTGGGCGCACCCATGGTACGGCATCGGACTGGAAGAATGGGCACGGCCAAAGTGGATGGTCGCATCGACCGTCGACGCCTTCTGGCTCGTCGTCGCGATGCGCTCCGGCATTCCGACGTTCCTGCTGTTGGCGCTTGCCATCGTGTTGCTGGCGCGCGCGGTCTCCATCAATGCATCGCGTTTCGCCAATCCGGCGATGGGTCGTATGGCAATGGGCTGGCTGATGTCGCTCATCGCGTTGTGTCTTGTCGGCGCGACGGTACATTATTGGAACGTGCTGCACGCCTATCTGTTCTTCTTTATCGGCATCGGCGGAGCGTTCGCAGATCCCAAGAAGGGCTTCAATCTGAAGGCCGCAGTTGGTCCGAGAATTTCCCAAGCCAAATCCCGCTCGAAGCATCACGCCCGTCCCCCGGCGATACGTCCGCCGCCAATCCCGGCGGCTCCACCAACCGCAATGCCGCCACCGCTTTATACGAGGTGAGCTGAAAACGCCGTCAGTACGCGACAAATACCGCAAGCATCATGACACCCGCCCGGCTCAACACCAGCGGCCAACCAATCAAGATTTACAATTTCAGGGATGCAACCCTCAGGCAACCAGCGAGACGCCTGGCGCAATCTCATCGCCCGCGCTCAAGCCGACAAGCGCCTGTGCCACGAGCGCAGCTTTCGCATTCCAGCTCTCAGGCTTCACACGCAAGCGCGCAGCACCCGCATCGAACGGCGCGATCGTCGCTGTTGCAATCGCCTCGGCAAAGTTCTCAGCGCCCGCAGCAACCGTGACCAGATCCCGCCAAGGATCAAGCGCCTTAAAGTCAGTCGTGACCACCGGCCGGCCGACAGCAAGATATTCCTTTAGCTTGATCGGATTGCACGCCGCGATCCATGGACTGTCGTTCCACGGCATGATGAGAACATCCATTGCCGCCATGTAATCGGCGACCTGATCGTAGGGCTTGCGGCCTAGCTGGTGGACGTTTTCAAGGCCGCACCAGTCATCTGGCAACGAACACCCGCCAACTAGCACGAACTGATGTGACGGCAGCCGTCCGGCAACGTCCAGAAAAAGCTGCGGATCAAAGGTGTGGGCGTCGATACCGCCGATGAAGCCGACGCGCGGCCCATCAATGACGCGCATATCCTCCGGATCGCTTTTGACAGCGCAGCCAGCCTTCACAAACCGGTCAAACTCTACGCCATGAGTAACGAGAAGCTGGCGCGCAACGGTGCCCGCCTCTTCGTTCATCAAATGCGGCGCGGCGTAGACGACAAGATCAGCACTCGACTTCACCTTGGCAATCTGGCTTCCAATCACGCCGGCATCACCTTCGGGAAAGGCTTCGAACCGGTCCGTGCGTTGCAGCACCAGCCCGCAATGGTCGATCTCATCGATCAACGGCGCACCCGCCGGACAATGGACCCACAGCAAGGGTTTGTTAATACCTGCGCGCTTTGCAGCCATGCGGATCTGCGGCCCCAGCGCCCAGTTCGAAAGCTTTTGTCCGGCCTGCCCCGGCACCGAGAACGGCGAACACACCCAGAAACCAGGTTCCACCTCGACGACGCCGCGCGTCAGGCTCTTCAACTTGCGGCTGACCCTTTGGGCAAACAGCCCCGGCTCGCCAAAGCTCGGCATCCGCACGCCGATCGAATTCACAAACAGCACCGGCCAGCGCCGCGCCAAGCGCCGCATGATCTGGAAATCGAAATGACCGCGGTTGTGATACCACCAGTCTTCGCCGCCAATGCAGATGATGCCGTCGAACGCCTCGGGATGCTGGCGATCCTGGAATGTCATGTTGGCAGGCTCCACAAAGGTTAACGCTGAAACTCATGCGCAGTGTGCCGCCTCAGACTTAATCTTCCCTTGCATTCAGCTGTCCAAAACCGCCCGCCAGCCAAATTCAGTTCACTTAACCGAAGGTTAGCGTCGCCCAGGTATCGTTTACCCTCCTATCTCACCCGCCTGGCCAACCGGACTGGCCGGATGCCGTGAACCCTGCCTGCAAATATGCAGCATGGCGAAAATGGAAGTGCCAAGGCGATGACCACACGCGATACCGGTAAAAACCGTCACATCGACGTATCGATCCTGATAGTCAGCTTCAACACGAAGGCCTTGACGCTGGAAGCAATCCGCTCGGCCATCGACCAGACCAAAACGCTCGAAGTCGAAATCATCGTCGTCGACAATGCGTCGAGTGACGGCTCGGCACGCGCAATCGCCGAAAATTTCCCCAGCGTACAGCTCATCGCACTCGACGATAATCTGGGGTTCGCTGCAGCCAATAATCTTGCATCGGCTCACGCCACCGGCGACTACATCCTCCTGCTCAACCCCGACACCGTCGTGCTCGACCGGGCCATCGACCGCCTCGTGGACTTTGCGCGTGCCAACCCGATGGGCGGCATCTGGGGCGGCAGAACCTTGTTTGCAGACGGTGAGCTGAACATGGCCTCTTGCTGGGGCCGGATGACGCTTTGGAACCTGTTCTGCCGGGCATGCGGATTGACCGCAATCTTTCCGAAGTCGGAAATCTTCAACGGCGAGGCTTACGGCGGCTGGGCGCGCGACACCGTGCGCCGGGTCGATATCGTTTCAGGCTGCTTCCTGCTCATTTCGCGCCGCTGGTGGAAGAAGCTTGGCGGCTTCGCCCCGGTATTCTTCATGTACGGAGAAGAAGCCGACCTCTGCTTGCGCGCCACGAAACTCGGCGCCAAACCTATGGTCACACCGGAGGCAACAATTGTTCACCTGGGCGGCGCATCTGAAAGTGTGCGCGCCGATAAGATGGTCCGCCTGCTCGCCGCGAAGGCTGAATTGATCGAACGCCACTTCTCAGCCGGCACGCGCCCTCTCGCCCGACTGCTCCTGTGGGGCTGGCCGGCAAGCCGAACGATCGCGCTCCAACTTGCAGCAAGCCTCAGCGGCAAGCAGCGGTTTGCCGACAGCGCAGCGACTTGGGCTGAGATCCTCGCCCGCCGGTCTTCATGGCGCGGCGGCTTTGTCAGCTACGCCAATTCAGCCAGCACGACAAAGCCGAAGCTCCAATCACTAGCTTCCCCTGCTCCAACGGGATCGGCATCCTGACAAGGTTGAAAATACGCATGTCGCAGTTTGCAACAGATCCCGCTGCCGCTCAGGCCCAGGCTCAATCGCTTGATGTGCGCGTAGCATATGCCGCCAACAACCCCGATCGCGTTCGCTACACCATCGCAACCCTGGTCAACGACGCGTCACAATACGACCAGATGTGCGCATCCTTCATCGATGGTGGTTTCGACCTGGCCGATTGCGAATACCTCATCATCGACAATACCGATCAACCTCAGACTTGCGCCTTTCGCGGCCTAAACGCAGCCCTTGCGGCTGCCCGCGGCGATTACGTCATCCTGTGCCATCAGGACGTCCGCCTCATTGAAGACGGCCGCGCGTCACTTGACGACCGCCTACATGAACTCACGCTCCGCGATCCCGATTGGGCGCTCGCCGGCAACGCCGGCGGTATCGAAAATGGCCGTCTGGCTATTCGCATCACCGATCCGCACGGCGATGACCAGCAAACCGGAAAGCTGCCAGCAAAGGTCATGAGCCTGGACGAAAACTTCATCGTGGTGCGCAGCGATGCCCGCATCGGCTTTTCGCGCGACCTGACCGGCTTCCATTTCTACGGCGCGGACATCTGCCTGAACGCCGATATCGCCGGATGGAACGCCTACGTCATCGACTTCCACCTGCGTCATTTGTCAGGCGGCAACAAGAACGAGACCTTCGACCTCGCGCAGTCAGCCTTCCGAGCCAAATGGGCAAACGCACTTCGCCCGCGCTGGATGCAGACAACTTGCGCATTGCTGCGCCTGACGAACTCTCCTGCCGCAAGCTACATGTCGCAGATCATGGAACGCCCTCTTGCTTCGATTTACCGACACCGCAATTCGAAATCGTGCGGAACTTCGGTTGAAAGCACGGCCAAAGACGAGTTGAGGGACGAGGCTACCCGGCAAAAGCCAGCGCGTGAAAAGGTAGCCTGACGCCATGACCGCGTCTTCACCTCCGGCAACAGATTTGACACCCACCACCAGTTCATCGGCAGGGCTGACGTCCCGCATCGGTGGTCAGAGCGCGCTTTTGTTTTCAGGCTTCGCGGCTTCACAGGCGATGTCGTTTGCCCGCAATGCGCTGATCGGCCACTGGCTGTCGCAAGGCGACTTCGGTATTGCGGCTACCATCACATTGATGCTCCAGCTGATCGAGCTGATGAGCGATGTGGGCGCTGACCGGCTGATCATCCAGGCCGCCGACGGCGACGATCCCGAACTCCTCTCGACTTGCCACGCGGTGCTCATCGCACGAGGAGTTATCACCAGCCTCGCGCTCTACATCGCCGCCGGGCCGCTAACCCATTTGTTCGCAATTCCCGATGCGCAATGGGCGTTCGAAGCCGCAAGTCTCGTTCCGTTCATCAAGGGCTTCCTGCATCTCGATATCAGGCGTTTCCAAAGACGACTGTTCAACAAGCCGTTCGTGCTGGTCGATGTCATTCCGCAGGCGCTGGCCCTTGCACTAATGCTTCCAGCCCTCCACTTGGCACCGGGCTATGCAGCAATCGTCTGGGTCTCTCTTTCCCAGGCTGCCGTAACGGTCGTCTGCTCGCACGCGCTTGCCGAACGAGCTTACCGGCTGTCATGTAACGCCAGCCATCTTCGCCGGTTGATCGCGTTCGGATGGCCGATCTGGCTCAGCGCTTTCCCGCTCATTGCCGTCTATCAGGGCGACCGCATCCTCGTCGGCAGCATGCTTGGCATCGAAGCGCTCGCCGCCTTTACCACCGCATTCATGATCACCATGGTTCCGGGCCTGATCGCCGGTAAAGTCGGCAATGCGTTGATGCTGCCGCTATTGTCGCAAGTCCGCGATGATGCCTGTGAGTTCGCAAACCGCTACCGCCTGATGGTCGAAGCGATGGTGATCGCTTCAGCCGGCTATCTCGCTTTGTTCGTCGTTGCCGGCGGCGCGATACTGCCGCTCGCCTTCGGGCCGAATTACACCGGATTAGGCGACGTTGTTGCATGGCTTGCCGTGATGTGGGCAATGCGCATGGTGCAGGCCGTTCCGGGCATGGCGCTCCTCGCCGACGGCGACACGCGCCCGCTTCTGATTGCCGGTCTCGTCCGCGCCATCGGAATTGGACTGGCAGCACTCGCTGCAGCTTACGGACTAGGGCTTGCCGGAATGGCCGCCGCAGGAGCATTCAGCGAATTCCTATCGCTGCTCTATGTCGCAAACCGCGCAGCCCGCCACCGCCCCGGCCTCGCCACAGCACTGTTTGTCCGCTGCGCAGCTCTGGTCCCAGCCATGGCACTCGCAGCAATCCTTGCAACGATCACCGCGCACGTCGCTTCCCCGATCATCTTCATCGCACTTGGGTTAGGGCTTTCAACAAGCCTCGCAGGACTGTGCGCCTTCACCATGCCTCAGACACGTCGGCTCCTGACATCAGTCCCCGTCACGCGACTGGCTTGAACGGTCAAGAGTGGTCGGGATATCGGCAGAAACATGGGCCGGACAACTATCAGCCGCGCGCTTCTGCCGTCATCCTGGAGCCTGCAACGGTGCCATCTTTGACGCCGTCCGTGCCAGCAAGAGCAGCATCGTAGGCAGCCAGCAGATTTGCGCGCTCCACGTCCCATTGCAGCAACCGCTTGGCGCGTTCCACACCCACGGCCGCGAGCTTGTCGCGCGCAGTTTCATCATCAAGCAACGTCGCAACTTGGTGGGCGAACGCGACCGGATCGTTATTGGTCGCATAAAGCGCGGCTTCACCGGCAGCCTTGCGGCCTTCGTTGAGATCGAACTGAACGAAAGGAATGCCGAGGCTCATATACTCGAACACCTTGTTCATGGAGATCTTGTCGTTGTAGCCATTCTTCGGATCGGGGATCGCGCCAATGTCGAAAGCGGAAAAAGCACTGAGCAGATCTTTGCCTGACAAGAAGCCGGTAAACGTCACGTAATCTTCAAGGCCGCGGTCATTGACCATCGCCGTCAGCGCGGCAACTTCCGTTCCCGATCCCACGATGGCGCATTGCACATCTTCGCGCCCTTGCTGATTGACGAGTTCATCCATCGCCTCGATCAGCAGATCGACACCATCCTGCGCGCCCATGATCCCGACGTAACCGACGAGATGCTTGCGGCCGTTTTTCAAAGCCATGTTCGGCGTCGTGCGCTTGAAGCGCGACAGATCGGGAATGGAACGCACGACATAAACCCGCTCGGGGTCCATGCCACCGCGCTTTACAGCGATTTCCTTGAACGTCTCGTTCGTGGCAATCGAAGCATCCGCCATCGCGAACGTGCAGCGCTCGAAGTAGGTCAGCAGCCGGTGAAAGAACCCGCGCTTTCCAAACTTGGCTTCATACAGTTCCGGGTTGATGTCGTGATGATCGAAAATAAACGGCTTGCCGAACAGGTATTTCCAGAAGCCCGCGACGGTAAAAATCAAATCCGGCGGATTGCATGCCTGGATAACATCGAAGCCGATTTTGTTGGCGACACGCACTGACAGCACGAATTCCCAGAACAGCGCACTGCCGTATTCAATGGCATAACCAACAGGCCCGTCCGCTTCGAGCGGCAGCGGGTGGCGGAAAACGTGAATGTCGTCGAGAACCTCGTAGCCCTTGGTGTATTGACCACCCTTCGGGCAGATGACCGAAACCGTATATCCGGCATCCCGCAGAGACTGCGCTTCCTGCCAAACCCGGCGGTCCAGCGGGACCGTCAAATTCTCCACGATTATGAGAATTCGCTGCTGTTGATTCACTTGATACTCCACCCGTCACAGATCGGGCAGGCATCTCGCTTTCGCACCGACGCACACCCTCAAATAACGAGGGTTATGTTGCATGCCATCAGTAAAAGAACGTTTCCTTCAAAGTGAACAAAACGAACTATTCACCGTATCAAAATGAGACAATACAACGGTCCAGTAAATCTCACCTTGCGGATTGGACCGAAGCTTGCAACAACTTCAAATTAAGAGTTTGTTAGGAATTGAAGTTGGAGTGAGTGTCGATGTTCAAAATACCGCGCGACAAACAATGGCCGCCGGCAATCGACCTGCGAACCGTTCGAGAAACGTTGATGTATATGCGCGACGACATGGGGCGCGTGCCTGGGCTTGAACAGGCAAGCGAAGCTCTCGATAAGGCGATTACCGAAATCGACAAGGCCCAGGCAGCAGCTGCGCCGCGCGCTCGGATAACCCCCACGATGGCGCGCTTCCTGCCCCGCAGCTATTTCTCCGGAAACTAGCGCGGAAACTAAAGAAGAGATCGCCTGGCTGAGACAGCCTCTCGGACGGAGCATTCAGTTGCAGGGGCAAACGTTCAAGAATTGCCAGCGCCCATATCGCCCGCAGAAATCACGCCTGCGATAACGGCAAACCCGACTATCAGAACTCGACTTCGACGCTCCATTTCAAGGTTGTATCCGGCGTGTTCTCATTGAGCCCGAACAACAATCCCGTGCCGATCGTCACTTCCATG
>CAYGRH010000005.1:18809-29041 GCA_964352165.1 uncultured Hyphomicrobiaceae bacterium
GGCCGAGAACGAGTAATAAACGAGCGGCCCGATCCGGTGTTGGTCATGGTCGCCGAACGCAGCGCGCTCATCTCCCGGCGTACCCGAGTTGCCCAGACGGTCGAATGTCCCGTAGGCTTCCAGGGCAAAAGTCCATGCCTCCGACGCCTGATAGTAAACCTGGCCAGCATACGCGAGATCCCACTTTTTGTCGGCAGGCTCTCCACCCGGCGTCTCATCGCCACCACCAAAATAGTTAATAAAAGTTAGGTTCCCGACCGCGCCCCAGGAGCCGTATTTGGCTTCGAGGATCGGCCCGAAAACGATTGAATTGAGTTCACCAGCCTCCAATGGATGCTGGAATTCAGCCAGCATCCCGACGCCGATGCCGCCTGCTTCCGGGACCCGCGCGAAAATGGCGACACCTTCAATAGCCACCTCATCCAGCTTCAAACTGTCAAAATCGTTTGCCGAAGCAAAGCTGGCGGGCTCTTCAAGACGTTCCTTTTCGTATTCGATGCCCAGCCGCAGCCGGAAGAAGTGAGTCAGGCTCATTTCCAGCTCAAGCGCATGTCGCTGCTTAATGACCGAGTTGTCGTCATAGATAAGTTCACCGCCATCGCGTTCGGCCTTGCGTCCGGGCTGCCCCCAGGAATGCGCGTTCTGGCTCTGGAACTCGACCTTTCCAGGCTCGGCTTCCAGATCCTTCAGCTCGAACTGATTGACGGCTGGCCCCGCCAGCGCGCCCTGCCCGGCCCATACCAGGCACAAAACGGTAGCCGCCGCGAATTTTCCCAGGGCACGAAAACGAAAGCCCATAAGGCCAAGGAGCGCACTCCCTGGATGTCCAATCACCATCATCCAGAAACGCCTTGGTGAGAATTCAAATGCATAATCAATCCCTTAACGAAACCCGCCCTTCCGAACCAGGAAGTCAGCTGGGTCTGAATGCGATCTGATTGCGCAACTATCGCACTGTCAGCGAACGGATCGAGCTGGCAGCTAACGTTCGGGACTTTTTTCCCGATTGTGAGAGGGAATTTTGCCACAACTCAGCACACCAACGGTTGAACAGCGTTCGGACCATGAAAGATCAAAGTCGCTTTGTATTTCAATTGATTTGCGGCCAAACCGATCACCCCACGTTAACCGCAAGTTATCCGTTGCGAACTAGTCTCAGTGAGGATTTCAGTTCTGACATAAAGAAGAAGAACGAGAATGCTCAACGGAGCTTTTGGCAATTCGAAAACGAAATCGCTCATGGGGGAGTATGCCTCCCTGCTGGGCGATGCTGTGCTTCGCCACCGCGCCCGCGAAGCAGAACAGACCGCCCGCATCGAGGCGGAGCTGGCCAGCAAGGTAAAATCCGAGTTCATCTCCAACATGAGCCATGAGCTGCGCACGCCGCTCAACACGGTGATCGGTTTTTCCAAGATCCTGTCAGAACACGACAAGCGCAAGCTGACCGACCCTGAAGTCGTTGAATATTCCAGCCTCATCTGCGATGCAGCCGGTCATTTGCTGTCGGTGATCAACGACATTCTCGATATCTCGAAAATTCAAAGCGGCAAGTACACGCTGGACGCGCGCGAAGTCTGCCTCGAAGACGTTTTGCGTGCGGCGGTAAATATCAATAGTCCACTGGCCAAAGAGATGGGCGTTGAGATCATCTCACGTATCCCCCCTGGACTGCCGACCGTACGAGGCGATGAAACCAAACTTCAGCAAGTTTTTACGAATCTGATTTCGAACGCCGTCAAATTCAACACGTCCAACGGCCAGGTCGTCATCGACGCCGGCCGCTTGCCCGATGACGGGATTGCAATCCTGATCCGCGACAGCGGTATCGGCATGACTGACGAAGAGATCAAGGTCGCCATCACGCCATTCGGCCAGGTCGACGCTTCCCGCGCACGTTGGCGAGAAGGAACCGGATTGGGTCTGCCAATTGCAAAGTCGCTTGTCGAGTTGCATGGCGGCGGCCTCGAGATCAAGAGCACCAAGGGCAAAGGTACGGAAGTCGCCGTCCTACTGCCATCCCGCCATAACGTCTCGCTGGCTTCCGGTCTCGATACCGCCCCGGCCCCAAATTGACCGAACCCGTACACATTTTTTTTGAGCAAGGAAGTTAGTTGTGATCCAGGAACAGCTCCAAGAAACGGGACGCACAAACGCTTTGGAGACGGACCGCTCAATCGGGCGCATTGTCTCCGTAACCGGCTCGAAAGCAATCGTGCTGCTGGACGGCCAGCAGGACAAGCGGCTTCAATCGGTTAGCGATCGCCCTGAGATGGGCACGCTGCTCGCCATCGACACCGACACTACAATCGTGCTGGCAATCGTCTCCGCACTTAGCGTACCCGTACCCGCACAGCGCGAAGGCGAATCCGAAATCTGGATCGCTGAACTTGGCCTTGTTGGCGAACTTTGGAAAAGCGCCGACGGCGAAGCCGCGTCCTTCAACCGCGGCGTCACCATCTACCCTGCACTGGGCGACCGCGTCCGCGTTGCCGCCAAACCAGAACTGCGCATGGCTTTCTGCGGCCCACAGCAGAACGGCGTTGCCGTCGGTACGCTGCGCCAGGACAGCTCGATCCCCGCGATGGTGCGGGTCGACGACCTGCTCGGCAAGCACTTCGCCATTCTCGGCACGACCGGCACCGGCAAGTCGTGCACGACCGCCCTCATCCTGCGTTCAATTCTTGAAAAGCATCCAGCCGCTCACATCGTCCTGCTCGACCCGCACAACGAGTATGCGACCGCCTTCAAGGAATGGGCTGAAGTTATCTCGCCGCGCAACATGCAGTTGCCGTTCTGGCTGCTGACGTTCGAGGAAATCGTCGAAGTCCTCATCGGCGATACCCAACGTAAAGCCGAGATCGAAATCCTCCAGGACCTCATTCCCATTGCCAAGGCGCGCTATTCCAGCGGCCGCAATGGTGAAGCACCCGGCAAGCTGCGCCGCGGCGGCGCCGACTCCGGCCGCTATACAGTCGACACACCGGTACCTTACCGGATCTCCGATCTGACGAGCCTGATCGACGAACGCATGGGCAAGCTTGAAAACAAGCGCGACCTCGCCCCCTATCGTGTCCTCAAGACCCGCATCGATACGATCTCGCAGGACGGCCGTTACGCTTTCATGTTCGGCTCGCTCACTGTTTACGACGGCATGGCGCAGGTGCTGGGCCGCATTTTCCGCGTACCCGTCAACGACCGCCCCATCACCATCCTCGAACTGACCGGCATCCCCTCCGAAATCGTCAACGTCGTCGTTTCGGTTCTATGCCGCATGACCTTCGACTTCGCATTGTGGAGCGAGGGCAAGGTCCCCGTTACCCTCGTATGCGAAGAAGCCCACCGGTATGTGCCGGCGAATGCAGCCATGGGATTTGAACCCTGCAAGCGCTCCATCGCAAAAATCGCCAAGGAAGGCCGCAAGTACGGCGCGTCCTTGTGCATCGTCACTCAGCGGCCGGCAGAAATCGATCCCACGATTCTGTCCCAGTGCAACACGGTGTTCGCACTGCGCATGTCCAACGATAAAGACCAGCAGATCGTCCAGTCGGCTGTCTCCGACACCGGCTCGGGTCTTCTGGAGTTTCTACCAGCTCTTGGCCAGCGCGAAGCGATTGCATTCGGCGACGGCGTTTCACTCCCGGTTCGGATCAAGTTCAACGAACTGTCGAAGGAAAATCTTCCGCGCTCATCAACAGCCAGGTTCTCCGAACGCTGGCAGACATCCGTGGGAGACGAAGGCTTCCTTGAAGAAGTCGTGGAACGCTGGCGCTCAGCGGGAAACAACATGAGCGGTGAAGGCGCATCCAGCACGGCGTTGATGGCCGACAGCCTTTCGGTCGGCTTCCAGACATCCGAGCAGGCCGCACCATCGCGACAGGGTGAACCGGCAAACGGCCGGATGGCAGCCCAGCCCGCATCTGAACCGCGCGGCTTCCACAATACACCCCGCGTGCCAGCAAATCAGGGCCCGCGCCCCAGTTCACCGTCCTTGCGCAAGGATGGCGGTGGCAGCCCTCAGGCAAGCCTCAGGCACCATCCCTCAGAAGAAGCATCTGCTGCAGAGCCCCGAACATCCAGTGCAACGGCTTTGAAGTCTCTGCGCGAACGCCTCCAGCGCAACACGCGCTGAGAAGCCTTGGTTCAACCTGATAGAAAAGCCTTCTGTTCTCAACCAATCCGCACGCCACTTCTGCGAACGGACCAGAGGCCGCGCGACCAATCGAGATAAAAGCCTGCTTTTGAAGAACACGGATACTCAGCGATAGATGCCATGAAAAAGCCCACCAAGCGTAGCCTCCCTTTAAGAACGAAAACGCATCGCGATGACATCCGGAGTGCAGCCCCAATGACAACGATCGTCCCAGTCATTCTGTCCGGAGGATCGGGCACCCGCCTTTGGCCGCTGTCGCGCTCGATGTATCCAAAGCAGTTCATCCGTTTTTTCACCGGACAGCAGCAAAGCTTTCTCGGTGCCACGTTGCAGCGGCTCACTCCGGAACGTGGCTTCTCCGCGCCGGTCCTGCTTTGCAATAACGACCACCGTTTCCTCGTGCGCGAAGAACTGGAACGCGCCGGCATCGATGCCTCGGCCATCATTCTGGAGCCCGTCGCGCGCAATACGGCTGCTGCCATCGCTGTTGCCGCTCGCTTCGCCTGCCAGGAAGACCCTCACGCCGTAATCGCCGTCATGCCCTCCGACCATGTCGTCACAAACGAAGAGCGCTTCGTCGCCTGCGTGAGCGAAGCCGCCCGCGTTGCTTCAACCGGCAAGCTGGCCCTATTCGGAATCAAGCCCGACTGCCCACACACCGGCTACGGCTATATCCGCCGCGGCACGCCGGTAAAGGGCTTCAAGGGCACGTTCACAGTTTCCAATTTCTTCGAAAAGCCAAATTCCAAGACGGCCCAGTCTTATGTCGACGCTGGTGATTACTTTTGGAATAGCGGCATCTTCGTGCTGCACGCGGCAACCTTCCTGGCCGAACTCGAACGCTTCGAACCAGCCGTCCTGGAGGCAGCCGACCGATCGCTCGAAACCAGCGAGGAAGATCTAGGCTTTAAACGCCTTGGCAAGAAGGCCTTTGCAGCCTCGCCCAATATTTCCGTCGACTATGCGGTCATGGAAAAAACCTCTGAAGCGGTCATGCTACCGATTGACGTCGGTTGGAATGACGTAGGCTCATGGGCATCCTTGTGGGACATCGCCGAACGCGACAGCGACGACAATTACGTGCAGGGCGAAGCAATCCTCGAAGATACGACCGGCTGTTACGTGCATTCGGAAAAGTCGCTTGTAGCGACCATCGGCGTCAAAGACCTTGTGATCATCGACACGCCAGACGCACTGCTCGTGGCCGACCGTTCGCGCTCGCAGGAGGTCTCGACGGTCGTCAATCGGCTACGCAAGGAAAAGCGCAAGGAGCAGGAACAGCACCTGCGCAATCTGCGACCCTGGGGCTACTTCGAAACGCTGTCGATCAGTTCGCGCTTCCAGGTCAAGCTGCTGCACGTCAAGCCCGGCGGCAAGCTGTCCATGCAAATGCATCATCATCGTTCCGAACACTGGATCGTCGTCCAGGGGACCGCCAAGGTCACCATCGGAGAGATCGACAAGCTCGTGCGTGAAAACGAGTCCGTCTACATCTTCGCCACCCAGTGGCACCGGTTGGAAAACCCCGGCAAGGTCCCGCTCGAAATCATCGAAGTCCAGATCGGAAGCTATCTGGGCGAAGACGACATCGTGCGCACCGACGACATCTACAAGCGCTCGGCCGACGAGACGAAGTAGAGCCTGATCGGTCGAGACTAAAGCCCCGCGCTTCGATCGAAACCCTGAATCGGTCTCGCTGGCTGAGCCCGATCGTTCGAGATTGAAGCGACACTGCTTCAATCGCGAGCGTGAATCGGTCTCGCAAAAAACCGGGCGGCACCAACCGGAGCCGCCCGCTTCATTCCAACCATAAGAACGCTATCAATTACTCCGCGATACCTCGACGAGGTTATCGGAGAACGAGGGCGCATGGCCCATGTCGGTGAACTCGGCCGAACTGATGGAGTTGACCGTACCTTCATTCAGCTGACGCCAGTATCCAAGCGTCGCAACGACGATGCCGGGGTTCACGTCCGTCGAAATCTTGGCGACACCTTTGAACGCTCCGCGCAAATTGGCAACCTGCACCCGGTCCCCCTCAACGATCCCGCGTGGTTCGGCATCGGCCTTGTTGATGAGCACGAACTGCTCTCCCTGACCTTTGATCTTGTGGTCCATGTTGGCGTAACACGAGTTCAAGAAGCCGTGGCTCTTCGGCGAGACGATGTTGAGCGGGAACTTCTCGGCAAGCAGCGGATTGGTCACGGGCGACTCGCGAGGCGGCGTGTAATCCGGCAACGAATCGAGCGGTTCGCCAGGCTGGAAACCTTCATACATCTGCCGGAACGGACCAGCCACGAAGTTCGTCGCACCGACCACCTCGAACATGCACTTGCCCGTTTCCGTCGGGAAGTTGCCTTCCTTGTGCGGGGCGCGATCATCCTTCGTGCCGACCTTCAGGCGCGCATACCCGTTCTGCCTTAGGTATTCCAGATCGATGCCCTCGCACGCGGGCGCATCCCAATCGACATAGTTCTCAAGACACTCTGAGTCAGACCACTGGAAGTTGTCTTCTTGATACCCGAGACGTGCAGCAAGACGACGGAAGATCTCGTTGTTGGGAATGGCCTCACCAGGCGAGTCGCAGCACTTCGCGTTGTACGTCAAGTAGAGATGACCCCACGACAGGATCATGTCCTCCATCTCCGCACCCATCGAAGCCGGCAGAACAATGTCGGCATAAGATGCGGTATCAGATAGGAAGTGCTCGGCTGAGACGAGGAACAGATCTTCGCGCAACAGCCCCTTGACGATTTTGTCGGTTTCAGGCGCCTGCGTGACCGGGTTGGAATTCCAGACCATCATCGACTTGATGGGCACATCGAGGTCCATCTCGCCGGTCAGCGCCCTCCCGATCTGCAGGTTGTTGATGACGCGCGTGCCTTCGGGGATCAGATCCGGCCGGCAGATGACGTCGAACTTGTAGGGGTGTTCCCAAACCGGGAACTGCGTAACGCCGCCTCCGACATGCCGCCATGCCCCCGTCAGCGCCGGAATGGAAGTCACCGCCCGGATCGTCTGACCGCCGCCGTGATGACGTTCAAGCGCCACGCCCATGCGGATGGCAGCGGGCTGCGAGGTTGCAAGCTCGCGCGCGAACTTACGAATGTCTTCGGCAGGAATGCCAGTGATTTCCGCCGCCCACTCGGGCGTACGCTCGCTGGCGCGCTCCTTCAGCGCGTCAAACCCTTGGGTGTAGTTGTCGACGTAGTCCTGATCGACAAGCCCCTGCTCGATGATCGAGTTGATAACCGCCATTGCCAGAGCGCCGTCCGTGCCGGGCTTCGGACAAATGTGCCAGTCGGCTTCCTTCGCTGTGCGCGAGGCATACGCATCGACGACAACAACCTTTGCGCCTGCCTTCTGCGCTTCTTTCACGATAGCCCAGTGATGCAGGTTCGTGCTGACGCTGTTGCACGCCCAGATCACGATGTACTTGGAGTGGATGTAGCTTTCCGGATCGACACCCGCCGTCGGACCAACCGTCAGCAGCCAAGCAGTACACGACCCTTCGCCGCAGAACGTGCGCTCCATTACAGTCGCGCCCATGCGGTTGAAGAACGCATCCCCGCCGTTCAGGCCGTGCACCAATCCCTGGTGACCGAGATAGCTGTAAGGCGCGATCGCCTGCGGACCATACTCGTCGATGATCGCCTTCCACTTCGTCACAATCTCATCGAGCGCTTCGTCCCAGGTGATGCGTTCGAACTGCTTTGACCCCTTGGGCCCCGTGCGCCGCATCGGGTAAAGCAGGCGGTCGGGATGATAGTGGCGCTTTTCGTAGTCTTTGAGCTTCACGCAAAGCCCGCCGCGCGTCATGGGATGATCGGGGTTGCCTCTCACGCTCTTCAACTGGCCGCCTTCGACCTCGAAAAGCATCGCGCAAGTATCCGGGCAGTCGTGGGGACATGCCCCAAAAAACGTCTCTGTTTTCAGTTGCTCGTTCACGGACTTCCTCCAAGGATTTATCGCGAAGCTGGCGTATTTTTACGTCCAGTAATTCGCCTGATCCCTGTTGCCGGAGAACAGACGGGCGAGAATTCTCAAGCCGCTTGGCGCGGCAGGCTCCCAAATCTGTTCGTCACGTTAGTTCTGAAAGTCCTCGCAGTCCAGCAGTCCTGATGCAGATCAGCCCTAAAACCGGCTGACACAAGCAACGGACCGTCGACAGGTCGGGGGCGTACTCTTGCCGGTGGCAACGCCAAACCGCAGTTCCACTGAAAAACAACCGGCTCTCGCCAAGAAGGACTATTCAGTCAGGCCACTTCTGAAATTACGAAAAATTCCCAGAAAACAGCCTCGGGACGCCAGCCGAAAAAATCGGCCGGCAATCCGCTGGGTTGTCCAAGTGTAGGAAGTTCATGCAGACGTTTTCTGCTGCTTTTTCTTCTTTGCTGCCTGGCGGTGGTCAGCCCCTGCTCCGACCGACAGCGCCGCCTTGCCGCCGAAACCGCCGCGCGGCTTGCCGTGAGGCTTTCCCGAAGGCCCATCAGGCAGCTTGATGCGTGACTTGCGGCGCAGCGGCGCGTCTCCGGCACGCTCACCGGAATCCTGTGGGTTGCCTTTCTGGCCAATCGCTCTTGGTCCCGTCTTGGCACGCACCCGCACATTCGGATCGCGTAACGCCGACAGGTCTTTCGTTAGCTTTGAATCAGAGCTACTCACGTCGACGGCAGGTGTCACAGCCTTGCCCGCAAATTGAGCCGCACGCCTCGCAGCCCTGTTCGGCCCACCATCAGCGCCAGTGAGTTCTGGCTCGGCTGAAGCGGCAGTCGGCGTTATCGGTTTGTCTTCGCGCCACTTGCCAGGCTTTTTTCCAGCAGGCGCCCGATCCTTCGAATATGGCTCTTTGGAATATGGCTTCTTGCCAAAGGGCTTGGCATCGCGCGGTTTGGATGCACTGGGGCGATCGGACGACGTTCGCTCGCCGGTGCCACTATCGCTGCCCGTCGCACCTTCGCTGGCATCGTTGCTTCCGACCCGCGAGATCTGGCCTTCCTTGTTCTTTGCAACGCGCACCGCAGCAGCAAACCGGTCGGCATGTTCGGCAGCGATCTGAAACCGTGTATCGCGATCGAAAATCTTGATCGAACCGATTTCCGCTTTCGACACATCGCCCGATTTGCAGATCAGCGGCAGAAGCCATTTCGGATCGGCGTTCTTTTCACGCCCTATATTGAGCCTGAACCACACCATTTCGCGGTCATCTTGCCGATGTGGCCTGGTCCCGCGATCAGGCCGCGCCCGGAACCCATCCCTGTCACCGCCGCGATCGTCGCGGTCACGCCCTGCAGTCCGTCCAAACTCGCGCTTGGGCGGTCCACGGTCAGGCGACAAATCTTCAGGCGCAGGCAGCCGCGCACGATGCAGCCGCGTCAGCGCCAGCGCGATCTCATCGGCGCTTCGTTCACCTTGAAGCACCTTGGCGAGCGCGATGTCTTCTTCGCTTGCAGGATCAGAAAAAACGGCGTCAGCCAGGAACCGCTCCTGATCGCGCGCCCGGATGTCATCGGCACTTGGCGCTTCCGCCCACGTGACCCTGAGCTTGGCCTGCCCAAGCAGCACCTCCGCCTTGCGGCGACGGTTGTAGGGCACCATTAAAATGCACAGCCCCTTCTTGCCAGCCCGGCCGGTGCGGCCGGATCGGTGCAGCAGAGTTTCCCCGTCGTTGGGCAATTCCGCATGCACGACGAGCGACAAATCGGGCAGATCGAGGCCGCGTGCAGCAACATCGGTTGCGACCAGAACGCGGGCGCGCCCGTCGCGCAAGGCAGCCAAAGCCGTCGTGCGTTCGTTCTGCGTCAGCTCGCCCGACAGGGCGACAGCCGAAAACCCGCGCTCGACAAGCCGCGCGTGAAGACGTTTTACGCCCTCACGCGTGGCGCAGAAGACGAGCGTTGCCCGCGCATCGTGATAGCGCAGAACGTTGACCACGGCGTGCTCGACCTCGTTGGGCGAAATCTTGATCGCCTGATATTCGATATCGGCATGCTGTTCGCGGCTGCCCGTCGTCTGGATGCGGACTGCATCGCGCTGATAGCGCTTTGCGAGCGCTTCGATCTCGCGCGGCATGGTCGCCGAG
>CAYGRH010000006.1:0-25774 GCA_964352165.1 uncultured Hyphomicrobiaceae bacterium
CCCTTGATGATGCGCAGCGCCAGGCCTTCGGCGATCGCGGTCTTACCGACGCCGGGCTCACCGATCAGAACGGGATTGTTTTTTGTGCGGCGTGACAACACCTGGATGGTGCGCCGGATTTCTTCGTCTCGGCCGATGACCGGGTCGAGCTTGCCGCTGGCTGCAGCTTCCGTCAGGTCGCGAGCGTACCGCTTCAAGGCGTCATAGCCTTCCTCGGCGGATGCCGTATCTGCCGTGCGGCCCTTGCGGATATCGTTAATGGCCTGGTTCAGGCCCTGTGGCGTTACTCCGGCTTCGGATAGTATGCGCCCGGCTGCTGTGTCCTTCGACATCGCAATGGCCAAAAGGAGGCGTTCAGCGGTGACGTAGTTGTCGCCGGCTTTTTCCGCGATTTTCTCGGCGCTGTCGAAGATGCGCGCCAGTTCGGAGCTGAGGTAGGTCTGCGCCCCGCCGCCGGAGACCGACGGACGCTTGGACAGTTCCATTTCGACGGCTTGAAGAGCAGCCTTTGAGTCGCCGCCAGAGCGCGACATGAGTCCTGCTGCCAAACCCTGCTCATCATCCAGCAGGACCTTCAAAAGGTGTTCGGCGGAGAATTGCTGATGGCCTTCGCGAAGCGCGAGGCTCTGGGCGGATTGCACAAACCCTTTGGCGCGATCGGTGTATTTTTCGAAATTCATTGTGTCTTCCTTCTCAGCGCAGCTTCACAACCCATAGGGCGCTGTAAGGCTGCCGAAATTGACAATAGTCACTCGCGCCGTTTCAAAACCCCGAAGGCATCGCGACACGCCGCTGCCTTGAGATATAATATCAGTGCCGCGGCAAAAAAGGGGGTGGCAAGCGGCGTGCGAGCCGCTTCCCCGACCAGCCCGAACAAGTGCGCAGGGCCCCTCGATAAGGTTTATGACATGCTTTCATTTCTAACTGGCCTATTCCGGCGACGCGACAAAGAGATCTACCCCGATAACGAATTCGGCGATGAGTTGTTCAGGGCATTCAGTAATCCGGACCAGATTCCGCCGGAGGCCTACATCTCATTCGATTGCTATTTCGATAGCGAAGGGGACGCGGACGCCATGGAGACCTACTTCCTCAATCGGCGGGCCGACACTATGCGCGATCGGGATGACGAGCCGGACGAAGAATTCGGGCCGTGGAACGTCGAAGGGGAATTCAAGATCAAACCAACCCACCGTGAGATAGCCGCAACCGTTGCGCAAATCCGTGACGTCGCCCATTCCTGCCGCGGCAAGGTTGCCTTTTGGGACCTTTCGATCGTCGATCCTGAATAGCCGTTCGCCCACCAGCAAAGGATGCCGCACTCATGACCGAGCTTCCCGCCCGGACAACCGCTCTTTTCCGTTATCCAATCAAGGGGCTGACGCCTGAGGCGATGGCCAGCGTCGAACTCACCGCGGGGCAAACGTTTCCATTCGACCGGGCCTATGCAATCGAAAACGGGCAGGGGCGTTTTGATGCGATTGCACCGCGGCATCTGCCCAAGATCAATTTCCTGATGCTCATGCGCGATGAACGGCTCGCCACGCTTGAGGCGCAGTTTGACGAGGAAACGGGAGCGCTCACAATCAAGAGGGACGGCAAGCAGGTCGCGCGCGGGGTTTTGTCCAGCAAGCTGGGGCGGCAGATGGTCGAGCAGTTTCTTGCAGCCTACCTGAAAGACAATCTGAGGGGCGCGCCGAAAATCGTCTCAGCAGAGGGGCACAGCTTTTCGGACGTGGCGCAGAAGTGCGTTCACATCGTCAATCTTGCCAGCGTGCGCGAGCTTGAGCGCGTCAGCGGGAAGCAAATCGATCCGTTGCGCTTTCGTCCCAACATCATTCTGGACGGCGTTGCTCCTTGGGCGGAATTCGATTGGATCGATACTGAGTTCTCGATCGGGACGGCCAGGTTCAAGGGTTTCTGCCGCACGCAGCGGTGTGCAGCGACCAATGTCGATCCCGTGACAGCGGCGCGCGACATGGCCATCCCGGCACTTCTTGAGCGCCATTGGGAGCATTCGGACTTTGGGATTTATGCAATCGTTGAAGAGGACGGCGTCATTGCTGTCGGCGACGAAGTTCGCGCCGGTTAGGTTGCGTCAGCGCCAAGAGACAGCCGGACCTCAGAAGCAAAAAGGCCGCTGCCCAATGGGCGACGGCCTTTCGCTAACAAAAACATTCGTCTTACTCGCGGCCTGAATGCCGGCCCCCGAACGGTGGACAATCAATCCTGGGTATCGTCGGCCGGTGCTGGATCTCGCGCGGCCTTCGCCGCTTTAGGGGCCGCATCGTCGCCATCGTCACCCGCCTGCCGGCGCGGCCGGCGAATCGGGCGGCGCAGGAAGTCCGGCTGGTCGCTGCTTTCGCCAAAGCGCGTGTGATCGTTGCCGCGTTGGCGAGGATTGCTCTCGGCTGCTTCGTTCCCGGAACCGCCGGCCACTGATCCATTACCGTTGGACGCGGGAGCACGATCTCGTTGCGGGCGGTCGCCGCCACCAGAGGGACGGCTGCGACGGCCCTGCTGGCGACCGTCTTGACGATTTTCTGGGCGATGCTCTGAGCGCTGGTCGTTGCGAGGCCGGGCAGCGCGCGGCTCGGAGGGTCCGTTGCCGCCGTCAAGATCCGCCAGGGCAGGTTGGGGTTCGGAGCCGGGCGGAGTGATCTGCGAATCGTTACCAGAGTAATCGTCTCCGTCCGATCCGGAACCGTCTTCAGAATCGATTTGGTCGTGTTGCGAGTGCTGGCGCTGGCGATTCTGGCCGACTGCTTCTGAGCCCTGGCCCACCTGCTGCTCGCGGTAGGTCATAATGATCCGGTTATAGTGTTCGGCGTGCTGCAGATAGTTTTCGGCAAGCACTCGGTCGCCGGAAGCCATCGCATCGCGGCCGAGCGACATATACTTTTCGGCGATGTGAGCCGGCGTGCCGCGGATTTTCATATCCGGCCCGTTGCTTTCAAAGCTCCGGGTCAACGGATTCTGGCCCTTGCGGTTGTTGTTGTTGTTATTGTTGTTGCCGTTGTTGTTATTACGCCCGCGGCCACGACGATTTTGCTGTCCCTGCCTCATCGGCTCCCGTTCTCAAACATTAAAGACCTCGTCCCTCGATTCCCGCCAAGGCCGGAACCCTCATTCAATAATTTCAATGCGCGTGTCGCTGACCTGAATTGGCCGCGATACGCTGCGTCTATGGTTAGCGGTTGGCCTCCCAATCGAAGGGAACAACCTGCCCAGACGTATCCCCTGCGCCCGCTGCGCAAAAGTATACGGCCTTGGCGAAAGAGCTGCCGCAAGCCTCAACCAGCTTACCGATCCGGCAGCACGCATCGGCTGACCGGACCTTGCCGAGGTGAACTTCGAAAATAGCGGGATTGCCGCGCTTTCAGGTCACCACGATTCAAATTGCCTTGCTATCTCGTTTCCAGATCAAGTTCCTACAGGGAAGGCGTATAATTCGACCGGCTCGGATCTCTCACGCATCGAGATCGTCGGCTTCGGTCTGAGAACGCGAAAACCGCTATCTCAATCCAGATTTTCAGTCTGATTGGCGCGTCCCGGCGCGGCTCATTCGAGCTGCATCTACGGCTGGCGCGCATCAACAAATCCGCCTATTCGCCAAATTAGCCTGGGAAACCCCAAAAGCCAAGCTTTATTCGGCGCTTCAGCTAATGAGTGTTTGGAAAGCCACACAGCGTGTGTGGCCGTTGAGGTCCACCGCGGTTCTGGGCGCACCCAGTCCCCGGCCCTCCGCAAGCCCGGCCACCTCGTCTGCCTGCCCAGCACCGACCTCCACGGCAATTATTCCCGAGGGAACCAAGCCTGCCGCTCCATCGATGAGTTGCCGGTAGAAATCGAGGCCATCGGCACCGCCATCGAGGCTGGCCAATGGATCAAACGAACGCACCGCCGGTTCCAGCCCGGCGATTTCATCTGAAGGGATGTATGGCGGGTTTGATACCAGCACGTCGAAAGGGCCTCTAATGCCCGCCAACATATCACGACGCTCGAACGATATCCGCTGTGCGACCCCGATGCTCACGGCATTGCTGCGTGCGGTTTCCAGCGCGTCGCTTGAAATGTCTGTGGCAAGCGCCGTTGCCCCGTCCAATTCAGCCACAAGCGTAATGGCCAGACAGCCCGACCCCGTACCGACATCCAGAATGCGCAGCGGCCGGTCTCCAAGAGCGTGCGTGGCAATCATTTCGAGGACGAGTTCAATAAGTGTTTCCGTGTCCGCGCGCGGATCGAGCGTGGCCGGCGATAATGCGAACCGGCGGCCGTAGAACTCTCGGAAGCCAACGATCCGCGACAAAGGTTCGCCGGCTGCGCGCCGCTCGACTGCCGATCGAAGCCGGACAACCTGTGATGCGCTCAAGAGATCGGTGTCGCGCGCAATCAACCTGACTGAATCGATATCGAGAACATGCGAAACGAGCCTGCGGGCCTCGCTCAGCGGCTCTGCCAGGCCGGCATTTCGCAGGGTTGTAGAGATGGCGCGTATGGCCTCAGCCAGCGTGAAGGTTTCCGGCAAACTGCCCGGCCCTGCCTCAAGCGGCGGCATCGGCATCTCTGTCGACGGACGCCAATAGCTCCGCCTGATGGTGGGCAATCAATGCCTCGATCAATTCGTCCAGTGCGTCGCCTGAAATGACCTGATCGAGTTTGTGCAGCGTCAGATTTATGCGGTGATCGGTGACCCGGCCTTGCGGGAAGTTATAGGTTCTTATGCGCTGCGAGCGGTCGCCGGACCCAACCTGCGAGCGGCGCTGATCGGAACGTTCGTCATCGGCGCGCTGCCGCTCCAACTCGAAAATGCGAGAGCGCAGGACGTCCATGGCGAGACGCCGGTTCTGGTGCTGCGATTTTTCCGCGGACACCACGATGATGCCGGTCGGCAGGTGCGTGATGCGCACCGCGCTATCTGTCTTGTTGACGTGCTGGCCGCCCGCTCCGCCCGCGCGCATGGTGTCGATGCGGATGTCCTCCGGCTTGATATCGATGTCTACATCTTCGGCCTCGGGCAGCACGGCGACGGTCGCAGCAGATGTGTGGATGCGGCCGCCAGCCTCGGTTGCCGGGATACGCTGGACGCGATGCACGCCGATCTCGAATTTGAGGCGGGCGAATACGCCGGCACCTTTTACTGAGGCGACGATTTCCTTGAAACCGCCAAGGTCGTTTTCGCTGGCCGATATGATATCGGTCTTCCATCCGTGAAGATCGGCGTAGCGCTGGTACATGCGAAACAAGTCGGCGGCGAACAAGGCCGCTTCATCTCCACCCGTGCCCGCCCGCACTTCCAGGATCGCGCTGCGCTCGTCTGCGGCATCCTTTGGAAGCAGCATGATCTGCAGCCGGCGTTCTATCTCGGCAATGCGCTTTTCGAGGCCCGGCACCTCATCGGCGGCCATCTGCTTCATTTCTCGGTCAGAAGCCGGGTCCTGCGCCATTTCCTCCAGGCCGGCCAACTCCTTTGAGGCTTCGCGCAGCTCGTTGATTACAGCGACCACGGGGTTCAGCTCCGAGAATTCACGGGTCAACTTGACGTAGCGATCCTGATCGGCACCCGCATTGAGCTCGGTCTGTATGGTCTCCCAACGGTCGGTCAGACGCTCCAGTGTTGCGGTAGGTATGGAACTCATTTCGATTGCTGTCTGTCTTGTGTTGCAGGTGCGGCGCGTTGGTCAGTCGGGGAACCCGACGCCTTCGGACCGCCAATTGCAGCGGACATTAATCCGATTGCTCGCGCGCCGGCAATTTATCCGTGCGGCGGGCGCGCGGCTCATCGACATCGATCCAGCGCATTCCCTCCCGGGTGCTGGCGAAGCGATGAATGAGAAAATCGTGAGAACTACGGATGATAGATGCAACCGGGCCGGGTAAGTGCGTGGTCGCAGCGGCAACGAAAGCGCTTTGTGATAATGCGGCGGCGGCGGCAACCGGCAGGCCTACTGCAAGGCCGGCGTAAATGGCGATGCGGGCTGGCGGAGCTGCGAACCTTGGGCGCGCTCGGGACAAGTTCGCCGTAAAGTGTGCCCAGGCCGAGCCCTCTTCTCGTTGTTCTGCGGCGTCAGGTTGATGCGTTGAAGCAGCAGACGATGCGACCGGGGATGTCGGAGCGGGGACCGGCATGCCAGACCGGCCCTTCCGCCACGACGGGGTTTGAGGGGTTGGCTGAGAACCAGGCTGTCTGTGGATCGCGCCGCGGTCTGGAGTGGCTTGACCCTGCTTGAGTTCGGCTGAAACCGGGACAGGCTGCCGGGAAGGGTTAAACTCATGAGGCGTTTCGTAGGCAGGCGGTTGGGATGCAGCCTGCTGGGCGCGCTCAGCATAGGGCACTAGACGAGCCAACGGTTCTGGTTGGTAGTCCGCTGTTGGGATCGCTGAACGATTGCCGCTTTGGGGATGCGTCCAGCTTTCGGTCGCGGCAGGATAAGCTTCATCGTGATAATGCGACGGGACTGGTTCGACTCGCCTGGGGTGGTCTGGTGCCGCCCAACCAAGTTCGGCTGCACCTTCCGAAACCCATTCGGCAGAGGCGATCCGGCCTTCTTCGCGGCGGGGCAGGGCTGCGCTATTGCTTTCGTATTCTGCGAATGCTGCTTGGAGAACAATCAGGGCAGGGCGCGGATCGATACCTGCCATCGCCGTATAATCGCGAACGATGCGGGCGGTTTCCGGCCAAGGCGGTAGCAGCGCCAAGTGGCCATGTTCGAGAGCCACGATTGCCTGCGTCGGCGCACCAAGTTCTGCAGCCACTTCAACAGCGGACTTGCCTAGAACGCGGCGCAGATCGCGGAACAATGTGGCGACTTCATCCAGCATCGTTTACTCGCGCCGCCAGATACCGAGTGGCAAGATCTGGAGAGGCGTCAGCAGTCGCGCATAAGTCTAAAAATTGCGCCGACTGGTCATTCCTCAACAGCAACAACTTTCCACCCCGATAGATAGAACTCAACGTTTCAACGGAACTGGCGACAACAACCGCGCTGCGGCCAGTGCGGCCGGTGGGCCTGCAGAGGCCGGTGCGAAAGATCTGCCCGTTTGCGAGTTATCTCAATGCATTAAGGAGGCGAGATGACGGCGGCAATCGACGGGTCAAATTTCGATACCGTGATCAGCGGCAAACCGCCGCAATGCCGGACGGAAGTCAGCAGTATCGTTCTTAAACAGCTCTTTCATCTGCTTTGTAACCTCGCCGACATCAAGCCCGAGGATCATCGCTTTTACCGGACCGATGGAGGAGGCCGCCATTGAAAGGGAATCGTAGCCCAACGCGATCAGCGCCATCGCACCGATCGGATCGCCAGCCAGCTCGCCGCATAGTGTGACCGGCGTATCTTTGCGTTTGCCGGTCTCGGCAATCAATTCAAGTGCGCGAAGGAACGATGGGGAAAGCTGCTTGTAACGGCCGCCCACGCGCGCGTTGCCCCGGTCGGCGGCATACATGAACTGCATCAGGTCGTTGCTGCCGACCGATACGAAATCCACTTGTTGCATGAAGTGTTCGAGATCAAACAGCAGACTGGGTACTTCCAGCATGGCACCAAGCTTGATGTTAGCTGGCAGCTCCTTGCCGTGTTTTTTTGAAAGCGCGCATTCGGTATCGAGCAGTGCGCGAACCTGCGTCATTTCCTCGGCTACGGTGACCATCGGGATCATCAAATAGAGATCCTGGCCCGACGCCGCCCGCAACAACGCGCGGATCTGCATGCGCAGCAGAGCGGGCCGATCAAGCGACATGCGGATCGCGCGCCATCCAATCGCTGGATTTTCTTCTACAGCCGAACGCATGTATGGCAACGGCTTGTCACCGCCGATATCCAGCGCTCGGAATACGACGGGGCGTCCGCCGGCTTCGGCCAGAACCGACCGGTAGACCTGCGCCTGCTTGTCGGTTCGCGGGAATGTCTCAGCCAGCATGAATTGAAGTTCAGTGCGAAACAATCCGACACCGTCCGCACCGCATTCTGCAAGATGGGGCATATCAACGACGAGGCCGGCGTTGATGTTGAGACTGATTGTCTGCCCGTCGCGTGTGACGGCTGGTTTGTCACGCAGGGCCTGATACTGGAGCTGGCGACGGGCGCGGAAACGCACCTTGTCAGTATATGAATCGACAACGTCGCCGGATGGCCGGATATGGACTTCGCCGGTTTCGGCATCTGCAATGATGCCATCCCCCGCCGAGACATGCTCGACGATGCGGTCGACCTGACCGATTGCAGCGATACCCAGCGCCTTCGCGACGATTGCAACATGGCTTTGCCCGCTGCCATCGGCTACGACGAGGCCGCGCAACTTGGTACGGTCATAATCGAGGAGTTCTGCCGGCCCCATCGTGCGGGCGACAAGGATCGTATCGGCTGGAAGTTCGTCGGGATTATCGGACCCGTGCTTTCGGCCTGCAAGAATCCGGAGCAACCGATCAGAAAGGTCATCGAGGTCGCGGACGCGCTCGCGCCAGTAGGGATCGGCCTGGCGCAGCATGCGCGCCCGGGTCGTATTTTGCACGCGCTCGACGGCTGCCTCCGCCGTCAGTCCGCCCTGTGCGGATTCACGCATACGGCGCTCCCAGCCGCGGTCCTGGGCGAACATGCGGTAGGCTTCGAGGACGTCGCGGTGCTCACCGGCCTGAGCCAGCCGATCCTGGGAGAACATCTCGTCAAGTGATGTGCGAAGGTTGGCGATTGCCTTGTCGAGGCGCACAAGTTCGGCTGCGGGATTGTCCGACAGAAGCTTCGTTACGACGATGCGCGGTTCGTGCAGAACGACGCGGCCCAGCGCGATGCCATCGGAAATCGGTTCGCCCTGGAGCACGGTGCTCGAGGATTTCGACGACTCCATTTCCGCATCCGAGCCCGCGACGGTGCCCGAACTCAAAACCTCGGCCACAACCATCGCAGTGGCCTGGAGAACCTCCATGTCCTCGTCGGTGTATTCCTTCGTCGTGTGGTTCTGGACGACCAGTACGCCCAGCACCTGCCCAGCGCGATGGACGGGAACCGCCAGCAAAGAGCGATAGGCTTCCTCACCCGTTTCAGGACGGTAGGAAAACGCCGGGTGCGCCTGAGCATCGGGCTCGTTGATCGGTTCGTTCAATTCCGCGCAACGACCGACGAGCCCCTCGCCCCTCTTAAGGCGCGTGTTGTGAACGGCATCGGTGAGCAGGCCCTCGGAGGCGAACAGCTCCAACGAGCCATCCTGGCGCTTGAGGTAGATCGAACAGACTTCCGCAATCATCACGCCGGCGATCTGGCGCACGATCTTGTCAAGACGGGTCTGTCCGTCTCCGGCGTCGGCCATGATATCGCGAAGCCTGCGCATAATAACGCGCAGAGCCGGCTCCGATGCCATGATCCTGGGTTCTTCGCCGCGCCTACCCTGCATTTGCCTCTGCCGCTTGCCTTGCCACGGGCCAGCCCCGCCGTTTCATGGCTCATTGCCTGCCAGCCGCGCCCTGCGTCACAGCCGGAGCCATGGACCGCTGCCGCCGATATGCGAATGGAATCAGGTTTTTCTTGTATTCAGACTTCAGTGCCCAACTACAAGACGCCCCATGACATAAGCTCGATCGAGCGTTCGATCGATCCGAAAGCCGCAGCCGCCCAGCCTGCTTCGCATGCCGCTCACAGGCTGATGCCGCACAATACCCGCGATGAGGCATCGCTGCTCGTGAAAATCCAGAAGAAATATGATTTTTTCTACTCGCATTTCTTCACACCAGCCTCGGTTGTATGCTAGGCGGGCATTTGCGTATTTTTCTAGCAGCAAGTTGGCGGACCGCAACGGCCTGCGCCACACCCTAATTGCGCGCTCCGCTCAGCCCATCCGAATAGTCCCGCCGACCCTAGGCGGCATCAAGCCCGAAGACTTCGTGCAGCGTGCGCACAGCAAGTTCGGCGTAATCGCGGTTGATCAACACGCTGACTTTGATCTCGGACGTTGAGATCGCCAGGATGTTGATGCCTTTTTCGGACAGGGCCTTGAACATTTTCGCCGCGACGCCTGCGTGGGAGCGCATGCCAACGCCGATGACCGAGATCTTCACCACGTCAGCTGAGGATCTGATCTCAAAGCTGCCGACGTCTTCCTTGACCGTTTTCAGAACCTCCAAGGCGCGCGGCAGCTCGGCTGACTGAACGGTGAACGTCATGTCAGTATAGGCGCCGTCCGGCGTCACGTTCTGCACGATCATATCGACGTTGATCGCGGCATCCGCGAGCGGCCCGAAGATGCGCGCTGCGACGCCCGGCTTGTCCTCAACCTTGAGGATCGTGACTTTCGCCTCATCCTTGGCATAGGCAATGCCGCTGACGACCTGGGCTTCCACGATATCTTCCTCGCTGCTTACAATTGTGCCGATGTCTTGAAGTTTGCCCGCGCGGGCGGGTTCTATCGATTCAGGATCTGCGAAGCTCGACAATACGCGCAGACGCATGTTGTGAACCATGGCGAGTTCGACCGAGCGAGTTTGCAGGACCTTCGAGCCGAGGGACGCCATCTCCAGCATTTCCTCGTAGGAAACCTTGGGAAGCCGCCTCGCTTTGGGAACGATGCGTGGGTCGGTCGTATAGACGCCATCGACGTCGGTGTAGATATCGCAGACGTCCGCATCCAAAGCGATCGCCACGGCCACGGCGCTGGTATCCGAGCCGCCGCGGCCCAACGTGGCGATACGGTTCGTTTCCGGTTCGATGCCCTGGAAGCCGGTGATGACGGCGACCTCACCGGATTGTATCCTCGCCTTGAGGTTACCTGCCTCGATGCCGGAAATGCGGGCTGCGCCATGCGCCCGATCGGTCAGAATAGGGATCTGCCAGCCCTGCCAGGAGCGTGCTGGCATTCCAAGCCCCTGCAACGCAATGGCCAGCAACCCTGCGCTGACCTGCTCGCCTGATGCGACGATGGCATCGTATTCGCGCGGGTCGTGCAGCTCGTTGGCTTCCTTGGCCCAGGCTACGAGCTGGTTCGTCGTGCCGGCCATTGCCGAAACGACGACGGCGACATGATTGCCAGCATCGACTTCGCGCTTGACGTGGCGCGCTACGATGGCGATGCGTTCATTATTGGCGACGGACGTGCCGCCGAACTTCATTACGACTACCGCCATGACGTCCCGTATCCAGATGCGCCTGAGCCTGCCTCAGACGCTTCCAATCAATGTCAATCGGGCGGCCGGAGCAACCAAGCCGCGCCTCATCCACTCAACCAATGGCGTGGATTTTGCCTTCTCTTACAGACAACGCACTCCTCCCGCAACATGACGCAGCGATGCTTGACACATCGATCGGGTGCCGTCCTACTCCCCTGCGATGGGAAGCAAGCCAGCCCCAGACCCGGACCCAGACCCAACCAGAGCCTTCCCGAAGCACAAACCAGTGAGCGTTCCTTGTCGTCGCCCGAGCCAAACACCTTCTCACAGCCCAACTCAAGTCAAACGGCAGCCCCTGAGCCGACTGGCAAAGGGCGGGCGGGAGATAACGTCGATCCCGCCGAGGTCAAACGGTTTGCCGATCTGGCGGCAACCTGGTGGGATACGGAAGGCGAGTTCAAGCCGCTGCATGAAATCGGTCCGGCCCGTCTAAGTTTCATACGGGATGCTGTCGTGCGGCACTTCGAGCGAGAAGCCGGCGGCCTGCGTCCTTTGAAGGGGCTTCGCATTCTCGATGTGGGCTGCGGCGGCGGGCTGATTTGCGAGCCGCTTGCGAGAATGGGCGCAGACGTGGCCGGGATCGACCCGGGCGAGGAGACGATTGCAGCGGCCAGCGCTCATGCCCAGCAACAGGGGCTGTCCATCGACTATCGCGCAACTACCATTGAGGCGGTCGGTGCCGGTGGAGAGACCTTCGATGTCGTCACGTGCCTAGAGGTGCTCGAACACGTTCCCCATCCGAAAGCGTTTCTGGCCAATTGCGCCATGGCGGTTCGGCCCGGCGGGCTGTTGATCACCTCGACATTGAACCGGACGATGAAGTCTTACGCGCTGGCCATTGTCGCTGCCGAGTACGTTTTGCGCTGGCTGCCGCGCGGCACTCACGACTGGAACAAGTTTCTGACGACGCAAGAAGTTGCTGACGCGCTGAGCGATGCCGGGCTGGAAGACGCACGCTTTGAAGGCATCGTGTTCGATCCCCTGAGAGGCCAATGGCGGCGGGATGGAGATACTGACGTCAACTATATGGCGTCAGCGGCCAAGCCCACCTAAAGGCTGTTCTTCAGGACTTCGCGGTACGCTCAAATGCTGCGATGTGCGCTGCCAGCTCCGCATGGGCTTCACAAGCGCGCCCGCAGCGTTGCTCAATCTGGGCCAATTCCGCCTTGGCTAGTTCGGGCTTACCCAACGTCAGATAGGCATCGCCGAGATAAGCGCGGGCAACGACGTAATCGGGATTTTTCGCCAAGGCGTCGGAATAGAAGCGAAGCGCGCCAGCGGGGTTGCCGGACTTGCGGATGGCAAATCCAATGTAGGTCAACGCTTTTTCGTCCTTGAGGCGAATGGCGTTCAGATAGGTCAGAGCTTCGCTGTAGCGACCTGTTTTGGCCATCCAGTAGCCCGCGTAAAACAAGCTGTCGTCCGATGCAGAAGCGTGTTCGTCGGATAGGCCCATCGCAGCGGAGTTGTCCGCGCATGCCGTCCAGGCACTGGTCGTCTTGGCGAAACGGTCGCATTCGGGGTTCGCCGGTCCGATATCCTTTGCAGTAGTGGGCAGCACTGAAGCGCCGGTCATCAGCGCGCCGATGACAGCCAGGGCGGCAAAGTTAGCGGGCGAACCTCGTCTTGACTTCATTATATGTGGCCTTCTCGTTCATTTCGAAAGTTCGCGGGTGTGGCGAATACGGGAAAGTTGGGCATCCCCGAACACGCAGCCAAGGTTAGTCGGCCCGGCGCGAACCGTCCACAGGGCATAACGCTTGTGGCGGACGGAGAAAAGAGCGGATTGGCGAACAGCCAGCCGCAGGTCTGCCATCTTTTACCCACAGCGTGCCGCGATCCGATTCATTCGAGTTCAATGGGGCTGTCCCTGGATAGCTGGCCTGATCAGCCGTTCTGGTTATCTGTTCCGGACAGGACAGGCCTCCGCTAGGCCGGGCAGAACACGACAGCGACGACGGGGCAGAGACGCAATGTTTGGCTGGCGCAAAAAGAAAGACGGCTTCGAGTGGCGCGAATATGTGCGCACCACCGTGCTGATCCGGCGCAAGAACCGTCAGGAGAAGATGGAGGCTGCCAGACAGGCAGCTGTCGACGGCATCAAGGGTGCAGGCGCGCGCGGTGCGGCGGCCGGTGTCAAAGGTGCGGACGCGGCTGTGCGCGGCACGAAGGCTGCCGGGGGGTGGCTGGGTCAAGCCAGCGCTCAGGCATTTCGTTCGGGGTGGGCGTCATTCAAAGAAATTTCGGCGCGCGGCGTATCTGCTGCCAGAAGCGGTGCGTCCGGGCTCGGCAAATCTGGTGGTTCTGCGGTCCGGGCTGCAGGCTCCGGGCTTGGTTCGGGCGCGCGAGCCGGTGCCAGAAAAGTTGCAAGTGCGGCTTTAGGACTTGGCAAAGCAGCCGGTTCCGGCGGGGCGAAGCTGGCCGCTGGCATGGGGGCCGGGTTCAAAGCGGGCGCGATCCCTGCGTTTCACGCCACCGCTGAAAACCGCTACCGGCTGCCTCTGGCGATTGCCGGAGGGGCTGCAGCGGCAGTTGCGATCATCAGACTGTACGGTTCCGGTCTCGATGCGTTTGCAGCGATAGCCATCGTGATCGCCGCAATCTCACTCAGCCTCGCCGCCGGGCTTGAATTCTGGCAGGGCGCGGGCGAAGGGCTCGCGGGCCTCGTGGCGATGATGCGAGTCCCTGAGGGGCTTGCCAAAGGAGCTGGTGTCGTCGCTGTCATCGCTGCTGTTGGATATGGCGGATATATCCTCATGCAGTCACAGGTCATTGCGCTACCTGAAACTGTTGCCGACCTCATACCTGAAATGCCGACAATGCCGGGCTTGCCCGATCTCCCAGCGGTTCCGGGGTTGGCCCAGTTAACGAGCCCTGCCGAAGTCATCACAGGCCGGGCGCGCGCGCTCTCCGGTGATACCTTGAGCATCGGCGGCAAGACCGTTGTGCTTGCCGGTATAGAAGCACCCGAAAAGCGCCAGATATGCGAACGGCCCGGGGCAGGCCGCTGGCGCTGCGGGGCGGCTGCCACGTCCGATCTGGCCAAGCTCGTTCGGCGGGTCAGACTGTCATGCGAAGTCGAGCGTGTCGACGATGCCGGACGGCGGTTTGCAACGTGCCTTCACGGCGAGACGGACATTGCCGATGTGATGGTTGAACAGGGCAGCGCGTTTGCGCAGGAAGGGTTCTTCGCACGCTATGCCAGCGCGGAGGCAAAGGCCCGCGAGGCGAAGACCGGTTTGTGGCGGGGCACACCATTGCGCCCCGCTGCCTATCGGGCCGAGCGATGGGAAAGCGCCAGCAGGAAGTCTCCTGAAGGTTGCCCCATCAAAGGCCGCTCGCTGCGCTCGCGCGGCAAGGTCTACCTGCTGCCGTGGTCTGACAGCTACGACAAGTACTCCGTCAGAAGCAGGCGCGGAGATCGCTGGTTCTGCAGCGAAGACGAGGCGCTGCAGGCTGGGTGGAAGCCATTTGAAAATTCGTAAGCGCACGTGGATCCGGCGCGAAATGAAGTGCAGCTATTTCCAGCTCACCATAAACGGCGATAGCGCGATGCGTGCGTCCTTGGGCGCGACGGAGCGGCCACGAGACACGCCATAGGCCACGTCAGCCTGAACGCCGGTGAAGCCAAGCTTGGCATCTTTTCGCCATGTCAAGTTCGATACGTCGATGACTAGCTCGCCGTCGACCCATACGCGCAGAATTCCATCCTCCATGCCCGGCGTATTCAGGATCGCTTCTTGTTCAATGCGATGCCAGCGGCTGGCCTCGAACTTGAAGTTTCCGACGCCCAGCGCGCGCCCGGCACTGGCGATCGCTCCGGGGATCTGAGCGAATGCACCGCCTTTGCCGTCCTTCGACCAGATGACGCGCGTGGCCCAAGCCGTCTTGCCGTCGCCGACATCGTTTAGTGTCAACGGGCGTCCGCCATATAGGCCAGGAAGCGAGCCGCCGCCTGCAAAGTCGAAGCCCTTTTCTAGGTACACGCTGTATTGCAGGCACGCAGAGTCGGCAGACTTCACGTCCGCAGGAATCCAGTTGAAACCGATGCCGCCTTCGGGGGCGTCCTTTTGATCGGAGTGGCTGGTTCCTTTTTCGAGCCGCACGAGAATAGCGGCATCGCCTGGAATGTTCTTTTGTGGGGCGAGCAATGCGTTGCGCACGATGTTGCGCTGATTGCGCCCGATCGATGCCTGGAATTCGATCGGCGTCATGAGGCCGCCGCCAGCGTTATGCACGTTCAGCTGCGTGGGCGTCTCGTATCGCACACTGCAACGATCCAACTCCTCGTGCACGAAGAGCGAGTTCAGTCCATAGATCGCGATGATGGCGAAGATCGCCACCCCGCCCAGGTTGAAGAGTATCGAATAGACATTGAACTTGATCATGTGCGTGCTCTGTGGTTTCGCGGATCTGACGATCCGGCTATTCGCGGAACGCGCGGTTGATGTTGCGCATCAGGGGGTCGACCAACTGATCGAGAAGCGTGCGCTTGCCGGTCAGAAGGAGAATTTCGGCGCGCATGCCGGGCATCAGCTTGACGGATTGCGCGATGCCGGCTGCGGGATCGGAGAGCTCGACGCGGGCGATGAACTGACGCTGGCCCGTGCGCCTATCTTCAATACTGTCGGCTGAAACCCATGCCAGGCGGGCATCAAGCGGGCGCTGTTCGCGCCAGCTCAGTGCCGTCAGCCAGACGCGGGCCGGCATTCCTTGTTTGATGTTTTCGATCTGGTTGGGCGACAGCTTGCCTTCGATCACCAGACGATCGGCCTGGGGCACGATTTCAAGAATCGTTGCGCCGGGCTGCGTGACGGCGCCCGCGCCGTGGACGGCAACAGAAAGCACCCTACCGCCGACAGGGGCACGCACCTCGGCGCGGGCAAGTTCCTGCTCGGCAACGGTGGTGCGCGCGTTCAATGCCGCCACTTCCTTTTCAATCTGCGCGACCTGGCGCTGCAAGCCCAGAACGCGCGAGCGAGCGGCCAGTTTGCGCTCCATCAGCTCCGCCATCGTATCAGCTTCCTGGCGGGCAAGATCGAGTTGCCTATCGGCTGCCTGAGCCTGAAGGCGCAGGGCTGAAATCTGTTCATCGATGGCGACGGTATCGAACGTCACAAGCAGGTCGCCGGCTGCGACTTCCTGGCCTTCGGAGACGTGGATCCTGGAGATCGTGCCGCCGCGTTCGTGTTGGACAGCCTTGACCTTGCTCTCAACGATGATGGTGCCTGGCATGCCGATACCCTTGTCGATCGGTGCGACCGCCGCACCGCCGATGCCTGCGCCAAAGAACAAGCCAATGACACACACGCCGAGGATGACCGGCCCGCGAATATCCAGGCGCGGATCGTTCGCTGCGGCGTTTCTTCTGCGTGCTTTCTGCGGCCTTTTGGATGCCTGCATTTGGCGTGCTCACTCGTTAGGTTTCGGCGCTTGCCTGATTTCGGTTTTCAATGGAGACCGGCTGGCTCGGGAACGGGTTTGACTTGCGGCGATGGAGCGACTGCCGATGGCGAAGCCTCTTCCCCAGATGAAACCGGCGCTGGCGGTTTTGACGGAACGCCGGCAAGGGCCGCTGTCAGAGTGCGGCTTGCCTCGAAGCGCTTATTGAATTCCGAAGCCGGGCCCAAGCTCTGCAAGGCTCCGCCAGCCAAAAGTGCGATCTTGTCGGTGAGGGCCAGAAGCCTGGGGTCCTGAGTGGCAATGACCAGCGATCTGCCGGACTGCTTCAGTGTCGCCAGCACCTTGGTCAAGGCGCGAAGGCTCGCACCATCAAGGCCGATTTCGGGTTCATCGAGAACGATTACGCTCGGATTGCCATGAACCGCGCGTGCCAATGCAACGGCGCGGCGCTCGCGCATCGAGAGGTAGCTTCCTGCGGGGCCGACAGCCGTATCGTAGCCCGACTGAAGGCCCTGGAGCGTTTCGTGGACGCCCGCTGCAATGGCTGCTTCGACAACGGAGTTGATCGATGTCTCGCGGAAGCGGGCAATATTGTCATGGACTGTGCCGTCGATGAGCAACGGCTCGTCGGACAAATACCCGACCGGCGGCATGAGGCCGTCACCGCGCTGCCATTTGTAAATCGGAATCTGTTCGAGATCGGCCGAGCCCGTTGTCGGGCGGGAAGCGCCGGCGATGATGGACGCCAATGTCGATTTACCCGATCCGTTCGGACCGACGATGCCGAGGCATTCGCCCGGCTCCAGCACGAGAGAGACACCGCGCAGAGCAGGTGTCTTGCGGGTGGGGTAATAGAAGTTCACGTCGAGCAGTTCGAGCTGACCGTCAGGGGCCATGGCGTTGGCGCGGATACGCGGCACGGACACGTCGGCTGGCAGGGCTTTGAGGCGGGCGTAAGCGCGCATTCCAACGCGCATCCCGCGGATCGCCGCCACGAGACTCTCAAGCGGTGACAGTGCTCGGGCCATCAGGATGGCCGAAGCGACCAGCGCGCCGGGCGTCATTTCGCCGAGCACGACGAGCCAAGCACCGAATGCGTAAAGCGCGATCTGCGAGCCGATCCGCACGGTGCGCGCGCAAACCTTGACGAAGCCCGTTCTTTTTCCGAGCGAGTATGAGCCTGCGATCTGAGCGCGATTGTAGCGCTCCCATTGCGAGGTGGCGCCGTTCGCCAGGCCCAACGCTCCGAATAGATTTCCATTGCCCGCAAGGGTCATCCACCACTGTTCGGCGCGCTCGTTTGCTTCGCCAATGTCCTGCTGGACGCGGCCTGCCGCCCAGGCCTGGATGATGGCAGCACTCAGCAGCAGGGCGGCTGCCCCCATGGCCACCAATCCGATGACCGGATGCAGGAGGTATAAGATGATTAGAAAGATAGGGACCCAAGGCGCATCGAAAATCGGCGTGATCGCCGGAGATGTCAGGAATGCGCGGAACTGCTCGAGTGCGCGGGCGTCAGCCTTCATCTCGGACGGCTGGACGCCGCCCTTGAGACCGTTTTCTAATAGGTGCTGCCCAAGCTCGTGATCGAGCCACAAGCCCGCACGCAGCAGGATGCGATCGCGCGCCAGTTCTATGAGGCCCAGCGCAAGGATTGCGCCTCCGGCGATCGCCGTGAGCACAACCAGCGTTTCCAGGCTTGCCAGCGGAACGACCGTCTCGAAAACCTGAAGGATGTAAAGCGGCGTGGCCAGCATCAAGATGTTGATGCAGCCAGAAAACAGGAATGCCACGAACAGGGCGCGACGGACCTGTCTCAGCATCCGTCTAGAAGTACGCATTACCAATTCCTAAACCAGCGCGAGCTGAGTTTTCAGCCGCCGGAGGGGAGTTCCTTCCGGCTGGAACGAGGTTAAGCGAAACTTCTAAACGTTCCGCCAACGCTTCGTTTGCGATTGCGTTTGCGACCCAAACGCCCGCATTCAATCGCGGCCGCGTCGTTGCGCGCGCCCAAAGTCGGCCCGTTTGCCCGAATTTAGATGACTTGCGTCTCAACCTGCCTCAGAGCGCGAATTTTTTGCGCACTCCAAGCTTTGGTTCAGGGAGTGATCCCCGCTTCAGGCCACCACAGAAGTGTGTCCACTAAAAACGGTCACACCCTGGGATCAGACGATGATCTGTCCGCCGCCTTCCAGGAAGTCGAGTTCGAGATCGAACATCCCTTCCAGCAACACGACGTCGGTCCAGCCAGCCGCCCCGTTCATTTCAACCGAGACCATCGTGCCTTCACTGGTTTCTGTGAGCTGAACCACCTCTGACAAGTCGTTGTACTTGACGCCCTTCAGCAGTGAATCAAAGTCCAGCCGGTCGCCAGCGCCGAAATCGGCGATGCGGTCAACGCCATGGTGATTGCGGCCTGAGACGACGTCCGAGTTTTTGAACACGAACGTGTCGGCGCCAGCACCGCCGATCAGTACGTCCTCGCCGCGACCACCCTCAATGCGATCGTTACCATCACCGCCGGAGAGGATGTTGTCGCCGCTATCGCCTTCGATTTCGTCATTGCCTGACGATCCGATCACGTTCTCAATGGAAACGAGGCGATCCTTGCCGCTATCGTCGCCGTCGGACTTGCCAGACTTCAGTTCGACTTCGACACCGCTGGTCGATTGCGAGAAGTCGACCGTGTCGTTGCCCGAACCGCCGTGGTAATAATCGTTGCCGGAACCCGCGATGATCGTGTCGTCGCCGTTGTCGCCGTAAACGCTATCGTTGCCGGAGCCATCGGAGATCACGTCATTGCCGTCGTAGCCGTAAAGCGCGTCATTGCCGGCCCCGCCCGAGATCTGGTCGTCGCCGCCGAATGCGTAGATTGCATCTCCGCCATCGCCGCCTTCGAATACGTTGTCGCCATTGTTGCCGATGAAGGTGTCGGCAGAATCCGAGCCGATAGCACCTTCGATGCCGGTGAAGACGTCGTATCCATTGCCGACGCTGAAGTTGGCCGACAGATCGACGTAAACGCCGCCAGGCGCATCAGACAGGTCGACGAGATCAACGCCGCCGCCACCATGGATGACATCGTTGCCGCTGCCGCCCTGGATGATGTCGTTGCCGCCTTGATCGCCTGAGAACTGGATAGGAACGCTCTGCGAGACGGATTGCGTCGCGCCACCGGCTTCCGTAGCTGTCGCCGTCACCGTGATCGTCGTGTCGGCTGCTTCGGTCAGCACCAGTTTCAGCCCGTCAAGATCGCCAGCACCCAATATCCATGTGCCGTTGCCCAGGTCGGACCCTGCTGAAAGGCTTGCGCCGCTCGGCAGGCCGGATACCTCCACAGAAAGAGTTTCAGATCCATCGCCATCGTTCAGCGCTGCATTGATTTCAAACGCGACCTCGAAGTTACCGCTGCCGCTGGCGTCGTCGCCGTAGATCGTATCGTTGCCCGATCCACCCTGAATAACGTCATCGCCAGCCGTGCCGACGATCGTGTCGGAGCTGCCCGTGCCGTTGATTTGCGTGCCACCACCTGACGTAACCGGTGCTGTCACGGAGAGGACCGGAGCGTCGGCGACTTCAGCCACTTCAACGGTCACGACCTGCTGCGTGCTTGCACCTTGGCCATCGACGACAGTGACCATGAACGTATCGGTGCCCGAAAACCCTTCGGACGGCGTGTAGGTGAACACGCCGGTTTCAGCATTCATGACAACAGCGCCGTGGGCAGGATCGGTCGTCACCGCGCACGACAGCGTATCGCCGTCGGGGTCGGTCGCGACAACCGCACCGTTGATTGCGTTGTCTTCAAGTCCGTTGACGGTCTGTTCCGCGTCCACGACGGGAGCGCGGTTCAGCAAGTCTTCCAAAGGCACGGATTGCCCGTCGACGACGATGTTGATCGCCTCAATGGAAGATACTTCCAGGCCGAGCGATTCAAATGTGAATGTGTTGCCGTTGTTCTGGCCAGCATGCGCGCCCTCGCCGCCTGCCGTTGCCAGTTCGCCTTCGAGCCAGTTGGCAAACTCGACGATTTCGCCGCGCGAGGATTCGAGGTCTGCCGCGGTTAGAACGAGTTCGAGCGTGTCGACGCCGGTGTTGCCGACGAGCGTATCGTTGCCCTGGCCTGCGGTATAGACCAGCGTGTCGTTGCCGCTACCGCCGAACAACTTGTCATCGCCCTCGCCGCCATCGATGTAGTCGCCTCCGCCGTCGCCATAAAGCGTGTCGTTACCCGCTCCGCCAAAGATGCGATCGGCGTCGCCGCCACCGAAGACACCGTCGTTGCCGTCTTCGCCATAAATCTCGTCTTGTCCGGAGTGGCCTACCAGCGCATCGTTGCCGGCACCGCCATAGAGCGTGTCGTTGCCGCCGTCGCCGTAGACATAGTCGTTGCCATCACCACCCGATACGATGTCGTCGCCGTCGCCGCCGTTCAGGCGATCCTTGCCGGCGCCGCCGTCCATAACGTCCGCGCCGCTGGTGCCAACCAGTTTGTCGTCGCCTGCCGTGCCGTTGATCGTGCTCACGCGACTACTCCCTTACGCTTTCCGCTGTTGTCCAACGGTTCCTGATTAGCGGATTAACCTTTCTGAAAGGTTACCCGGTGCTGTTGCCAATCCCTGATTCGGCTGCAGACCGTTACGAAAGGATCGCGCCTGAATTCAATAGATCTGCTGCCGACACGTCCGCGCTGCCGGACAGAAGAGCGACATCCACAAACTGTCCATCGATCTGTGCCGACACCATCAGGCCTTCCGAAGAATGCGTCGTTTGAAGCATCGCTTCGGCGTCAAGGCCGGTCTTGCCCTTCAGGAAGTCGCCGAGGTCGAGAACGTCGCCGACCTGGAAATCCGTAATAGTGTCGACTGCTCCGCCTGCCGTGTCCTTTTTGAAGAAGACGAACGTGTCATCGCCGGCACCGCCTGTCAGCGTATCGGAGCCGCCCAGACCTCGGATGACATCGTTTCCGGCGCCGCCGTCGATCGTTTCGGCGCGGTTCGAGCCCTTGATAACGTCGGCGAACTGCGAAGCGATGAATTCCTCGAAGCCGGAAACCTGATCAGTTCCCCAGCCTTCGATGCTGCGTTTCGACAAGTCGACGCTGAGACCGCCCGTAGCGCCGGAGTAATCCAGAGTGTCAAAGCCGGAGCCGCCAACTAACGTGTCGTCGCCGGCATCGCCCAGGATCGTGTCATTCCCGGAATTTCCGTAGACGCGATCATTGCCGTCGCCGCCCGACAGCACGTCATCGCCGGAGCCACCGCGCAGTTCGTCGTCGCCAGCTTCGCCATTGAGGATGTCGGCACCCGAGCCGCCGAACAGAGCATCGTTGTTTGCTCCACCGAAGAGCTGGTCGTCGCCCGACTGCCCGGCGAGTTTGTCGTCGCCGCTGCCTCCGTAAAGCTTGTCGTTATCGCGGCCGCCGTAGATCTCGTCGTTACCGCCGTCGCCAAAGAAGGTGTCATTGCCGGTGCCGCCATACATCTTGTCATCGCCGCCACCGCCATAGGAGCCGTCGTTGCCTGAGTTGCCGTAGATGGTGTCGTTACCTGCATCGCCGACGAGGAGATCGTTGCCGGCTCCGCCCCGGCCGACGTCGTCACCGGCATCGAGATACAGCCGGTCATCACCCGCGTTGCCATAGATCCAGTCGTCGCCTTCGCCGCCGTTGATCTTGTCCTTGCCTGCGCCGCCTTTCATCAGGTCGGCTCCGCCCTCACCTGACATGACGTCGTCGCCATCCCGACCGATGAACAATTCCTGCAGGCTGGAGCCGACCAGATTATCGGCGCTGGTCGTGCCCTTTATTTTTTCAGTTGTGACCGGCTTCGTCGACATTGGTATCCCCGATTGAATTCAATGGCCTTTTTTGTGGTGCAGCCGCATTTTTCGAGCGCCCATCTATTTACAATCGGACAATGCCATAGTTGCCTTTTAAATCGCTGAAGCGGCCAAACAAAAAAAGAAAGAAATTCTCATAAAATGCCTCTAATCAGATGGTTTATAAAAAACCGCGGCGTCGATACTAATTTTCTCAGTACCGTCGCCGCGGAATAATCGGCTCATCTTTAGGGTTTATTATCCAAGCCGATGCGTTCTGGCTTTCCAACTTTAAAACACGATCATGCCGTCGCTAGCGAGCGCATCGACGTTTGATGAGAACACGCCTTCAAGGAACGCAACATCCTGGAAGCTATCGCCGATTTTCACCGACAGCATGGCACCGCGGCTGTCGACGGTCAGTTGCGCGCGATCGGAAATGGATTCGGGTTCGTCCTTGATGAAGTCATGAAGATCAATTGAATCGGATGCCGAAAAGTCGCGGATCGTGTCGACCCCCATATGGCGTCCGTTGTCCCAGACGTCCTTTGCCAGGAAGATATAGGTATCCCGGCCGGCTCCGCCTTCGTAGACGTCTTCGCCGCCGCGACCGCGGAAGATGTCATCGCCAGCACCGCCCTTGAAGGTCTCGGCTGAGTTACGGCCGGTGAACACATCGGCAAAGTTGGTTCCGGTTACGGCTTCAAAGCTGCGGACCTCGGCCGAGCCCGTTGCAGATATTGCCTGCTTGGCGTGCAGGTCGATATCATAACCTTCTGTCGCACGGCTGAAATCGAGGGTATCGAAGCCCGACCCGCCGTTAAAGCTGTCGTTGCCGCCGTGGGCGAACACCGTATCGTTTCCGGAGCCTCCATGGACCACGTCGTCGCCGAGGCCATCTTCAAGCCAGTCGTTGCCGGAGTTTCCGAAGATCGTGTCGTTGCCGGCCAGCCCCAGAATTCTGTCGTTGCCGGAGTTGCCGTAGATCGTGTCGTTGCCGCCTTCACCGAATATGACATCGGAACCGTGGCCGCCGCTGACGTAGTCGTCACCTTCACCGGCGTAGACCGTGTCCTGGTCGTGGCCGCCGTAGATCGTATCGTCGCCGTCCATGCCGAAGATGAGATCGATGCCGCGACCGCCGCTCACGAAATCATCGCCAGATGATCCCTGCAGCCGATCATTGCCGTCGTTGCCGTAGAGATAGTCGTCATCGCTGCCGGCTTCGATGTTGTCGTTACCTGCCCCGCCAAACAGCCGGTCGACACCTGCTCCGCCTTGAATCGTATCGTCGCCGTCGCCGCCGTAAACTGTGTCATCGCCTTCGCCGGCAATTATCGTGTCCTGCAACGTGGTGCCGGTGATTTTGTCATTGCCTGCCGTGCCGTTGATCGTCGCCATTCGCCCAACCCCAGATTGTGTATTTTTCAGCGGCGCTGAATTTTTTAAAAAGTTCGACCTAATTGCGGACGACTTATTCTAAAATTGCCGTCCGACACTTATTAAACTAGCAATGCCGAATGAAGTCCGCGTTCACTCGCGCACTAAAAGTCTCCTCTATATAATTTCAAATTTTACGGATATCGCAGCAGCCTGCGAGATGCATTTCTCTTTGTGCCGTCGCAAGCACTCGCGGCTAGCATTTGTGCGAGCGCAGCCGGGCAACAAAAAAGCCACCAGGCATACCCAGTGGCTTTCTGCAGGTTTTTCAATTACTGCCCCGGGAAAGGCCCCAAGGCGGAGAGTCAGCTCAGGATGAGGCCGTGCGACAGCAGGTCGTCGGCACCAACTCCGTCAACAGTGACGACATCGACGAAGTCGTCGCCAAGCTTAACTGAAACGGTCGCACCGCTCTTGCCATCGGCAACACGGACGACGTCACTGACGTTGTCGAACTTCTGGCCTTTCACCAACTCATGGAGGTCGATCATGTCACCGACCTGGAAATCAGTGATGTGGTCGACGCCGAGGTGGTCGCCGGTTTTCTCGTCGACGACATCTTTGGCGAACCAGACGAACTTGTCGTTGCCCCGGCCGCCGGACAATGTGTCTGCACCGCCAAGCCCGCGGATGACATCATCGCCGGCACCGCCTTCGATGACGTTGTCACGCTTGTCACCCTTGATGACGTCGTCATGACGTGAGCCGACAAACCGCTCAACGCTCCAAACCTCATCGTTACCGAAGCCGGTGACGGTGTGCTTAGACAGGTCGGCTACGATGCCACCCTTGGAGGCTGAGTAGTCGAGCGTGTCAAAGCCCGATGCGCCCATGTAGTAGTCATCGCCGTCACCGGCTTTGAAGACATCGTCACCCGACCCGCCGTTGACTTTATCATTGCCGGCGCCATCGCGAACAATGTCGTTGCCTGAGCTGCCCCAGATTTCATCGTCGCCGCCGCCGGCGCGTATATCATCATCGCCTGAGTTGCCGTCGAGGTAGTCATCGCCACGACCACCTCGGAGGATGTCGTTGCCCTGGCCGCCGTACAGATCGTCGTCGCCGCTGCCACCGCGCAGATCGTCATCGCCGGAGTTACCCCAGATGCGGTCGTCGCCTGAACCACCTTTGACGATGTCGTCTCCGCGCATGCCGAACAACTGGTCATCACCCTGGCCGCCAGCGATCACGTCGTTGTCACTGGAAACAGGTGCGCCAGTGCCTTCCTTTGCCAACAGCGCGGCGTTCGTTTGTCCGATGTCGATCTGAAAGACGCTGTCGTCGAAGTCCTTATCGCCGCCGTTCCACAGATCCTCGAATCCGATCGTTACGTTGCCGCTTTCGACGTCCACATCGCCGGTCACGTGGTCATACTTGTCGCCATTCAGGCCAGCTTCCGCGCCGCCGTAGGAATGGAACACCGAGGTGCCGTACTGCGACTTGACGACCGTTTCCATGCCCTGGGCATTGACCTGCACGAGCTTCAACTCGCTGCCGGCGTTGACGTTGCCCGCCGCGCCATTGGCATCAACGAACTTGAACGAAGCGCTTTCATCGGACAGCAGCTTGGCCATTCCCGACTGTGAAAACCCGTTCGGCACGACGAAGAAACCGACGCGGTCGCCAGCCTTCATATCGACTTCGACCGAGCTTTCGCCCGACACGAGATCGCCGCCGGAGCCTTTCAGGGACGCATTCGCAAACACCATTTCGACGTCGTAGATCGTGCCGTCAGCACCGATCTTGTACATGCCGAGGGCGTTCTTGTAGCCGGCTGATTCACCCATGAAGGTGATCTTGGCAGTCGTGTCTTCGAAGATACGGAACTTATCCATATCGACCTGGCCACCCGTCGTCGCCGCGCCGAAAATCATATCGTTGCCGGCATTGCCGATCAAAAGGTCGTCGCCGCCCCCGCCGTGGATGCGATCATCCCCGGCGCCGCCCTTTACAACGTCA
>CAYGRH010000007.1:0-3013 GCA_964352165.1 uncultured Hyphomicrobiaceae bacterium
GCGCAGTCGATGATGCCGTCAGAGCAGGCGTCCTGCACCTGGAAGGCCTTGACCACGGCGCCGGCTGGCAAGAGGTCGAATTTCAGGCGTCCGCCAGACATTTTCTGACAGCGGTCGACGTACTGTTGGGCCATTTCCTGGAAGACGGCATTTGCGCCCCAGGAAGATTGCATCTTCAATGTAATGGTTTCGGCACGCGAAACGTTTGGCATCGCAACGGTGCCGGCCGTCGCAACACCGGCAGCAACGGCGGTGCCCTTAAGGAACTTACGGCGAGAGACGGTTTTGTCGCCAGTTTTCGAGGTCATCAGCAATCCTCCCAGGATTTTCAGCTTCGGAATCAGACTTCGCGGTTCTATTTGCCGCTTTCAAAATCAACGTATCACCACCCAGTTCGGTTTGTCCGTTCTTGATGCGCGGACTTGACCGAAGGCCGGTTACCATTCGTGACTTACGGCGTTGTGGTTGCGGAACTTAACCGCCGTGCCTGTTGGCGTAAATGCGTTTGTATACATGCGGGATCAGTTTTGATGTTCGGTGGCTTAGACTTTGGTCGAGTTGCTGTTTTCTAGTCCTATGAACGGGCCAAAGGTGCCTTCGCTTCAGGCAGTTTTGGATGCTCCTGTTTCTGTTGCGGCGCAGTAGTTACTGCTGCACCGCGGAATAATTTGTGATCGTTGGTTGATCGCTATCCGGGAATGCTGGGCGACGTTTTTAAATGATGCCGTGGTCTGGTGCTCCTGCGGGGTTTCATGTGTCGTCAGTGGAATGGATCTGCTTCAGGACCGCACGTGCCTGGCGAGCAGCCTTGACGATTAATCGTCAGGCACCCTAAACCTGTCAGCCTTCGGCTGCGGCGTTCAGAAATCTTTTTCGGCAAGTGGCGTGTGTGCGTGCTCGTTACCGGGCGCGGCGCAGAGGCTGGCTAATCCGCGACCGCCAAAGGGTCCTGCTCTTAGTTCAATGAGGGCGGCTGTAAAAACAAAAAACCAAGGATTGTTCCATGACATCCACATCGCGCCCCATCGGCCGCCATTTCCTGCAAATCCCCGGTCCGACGCCTGTCCCCGAGCGTGTCCAGCGCGCGATGAGCCGGTCGATCATCGATCACCGCAGCGATGAATTCGCACAGCTTGCCCGTAATGTTCTGGGCGGCTTGAAAGGCATTTTCAAAACCACCAACCCGGTAATCATGTACCCGGCCTCCGGCACCGGGGCATGGGAAGCTGCACTCGCCAATACACTGTCGCCGGGCGACAAGATTCTCATGGTCGAGACCGGACAGTTTGCGACCCTTTGGAAGTCGATGGCCGACAAGCTCGGGCTCGAAACAGAATTCCTGCCAACCGATTGGCGCACCGGCGCGGAAGCTGGACTGATCGAAGAGCGGCTGCGCAAGGATAGCGCTCATGAGATCCGCGCGGTTGCAGTCGTTCACAACGAGACGGCGACGGGCTGCCGCTCATGGATCGAAGAAATCCGCAAGGCGCTTGACGATACCGGCCATCCAGCTTTGCTGATGGTGGACACCGTTTCATCGCTTGGCTGCATGCCATACGAGCACGATGCCTGGGGCGTCGACGTGACCGTGTCGGGTTCGCAAAAGGGGCTGATGCTGCCGCCCGGCCTTGCGTTTACCGGCGTCAGCGACAAAGCGCTGGAAGCAGCCAAGACGTCGAAGCTCAAAGCTCCCTATTTCGGCTGGTCGGATATGTTGTCAGCAAATGCCAACGGCTTTTTCCCCTACACGCCAGCAACCGGCCTGATGTACGGGCTGGAAGAAGCGCTCAAGATGTTCGACGAAGAGGGTGGCGAGGCATGCTTTGCGCGCCATGAACGTCTGGCCGAAGCGACCCGCGCTGCGGTCAACCATTGGGGCCTGGAGATCGTTTGCCGCGATCCGAAGTACTACTCGCCGGCTGTTACCGCCGTGTTCACGCCTGAAGGCCATAACTCTGATCAGTTCCGCAAGCTTGTGCTTGAGAACTTCAACATGTCGCTGGGCACCGGGCTCAACAAACTCGCCGGTCGGGTTTTCCGTATCGGCCATCTGGGCGACACCAACGAACTCACCATCATGGGCGCGCTGTCCGGCGTCGAGATGGGACTGGAGCTGGCTGGCATTCCGCACCAGAAGGGCGGCGTTACCGCAGCCATGGATGTGCTGACGTCGGCGCGTGCGGGAACGGGCGTTGCTGCTGGTTCGAAAGCGGCCTGATCGGTTCGTTTCACTTCCTAAAACTCGGAAGCGCGGTGCCGGTCGGTGCCGCGCTTTTTTTGTGCAGCGATTGACGCGTAAGCTCAGCCTTCGGCTCGTGGCCCGCCGGATCGTGGCGGGACTAGAGCGCAACCATAAGGGTTTGCGAAGCACGTCCGCCGCCGGTGAATTCAGCCGTCGCGGGGGGAAGTTTGACGCGGGTCAATGTTTGTTTTCGGGGTGAGGCCTAAAGTCTAAGGCGAAGTCGTTTTACGACATCCGCCCTATTTGCATAGGGCTACCCTGGATCACTGAGGAGTAAGCCTATGTCAGCCAAATTGTATTCTCACATTTTGCTGCCGACCGACGGCAGTGAGCTTGCCAACAAGGCGGTTCTGCATGGCATTGAAATTGCCAAAGCGATGGGTGCCAACGTCACTGCACTGGCCGTCCGTCCAATGCTTCAGGACTTCATCGCCGAAGGCGTTGCGATCCACGTCACAGATGAGGACCGTCAAAAGTTTGTCGAGAACACCGACAAGCATCTGGACGTGGCGCGCAATGCTGCAACCGATCACGGCGTCGAGCTTCGCGCCCGCCAGGTCGAAGGCTCTGACCCATGGAAAGCCATCGTCGATACCGCTCAAGAGCTGGGTGTGGATCTGATCGTCATGGCCTCGCACGGCCGGCGTGGTCTCTCGGCTCTACTGTTGGGCAGTGAGACGCAAAAGGTGCTGACGCACTCCAAGATCCCGGTGCTAGTTTACAGGTGAGGATTTTGATTGCGTCCACATTCGCCAAGGCGATGTGGAGCTA
>CAYGRH010000007.1:3113-12943 GCA_964352165.1 uncultured Hyphomicrobiaceae bacterium
TGGAGCCGATTGCCTACCAGCGTTGAGAAGGGCGAGTGTCATTCCTGGCCCACACTCGGCAGGCCGGTGTGGGGCTGGGGAGCAGGCTTGCCCTCCGCACACCCCCAAGAGGCAAGCATTGGGGCTTAGAGCGGCCAGACCCACAGGATCATGGGAACGCCGACGGCGACAACGAGGATCTCGAGCGGAAGGCCGAGACGCCAATAGTCGCCGAAGCGATAGCCGCCTGGGCCCATGATCAGGGTGTTGTTCTTATGGCCGATAGGCGTGAGGAATGCACAGCTTGCTGCAACCGCAACTGCCATCAGGAACGGGTCGGGGTTGACGCTGAGCTTGGTTGCTACCTCGACGGCAATGGGCGCTGCGACGAGGGCCGTCGCGGTGTTGTTCAAGACATCCGACAGCGTCATGGTGAGTGCCATGATGATCGTCAGGACAGCCCATGGCGGCAGGCCTGTCGACACATCGACGATGCCTTGCGCGAGGACCTTCGTTGCGCCGGACTGTTCCAGTGCGAGGCCTATCGGAATGAGCGATCCGATCAGAACGACCACGGGCCATTCGATGGTGTCGTAAAGCTGCTTGAGCGGAACGATGCCAAACAGCACGTAGAGAACGGCGACAAGGCCGAGGGCGACCGGAAGATACAGATAGCCGAAGCTCGATAGTGCGATGGCTGCTGCAAACAGCCCTGCTGCCAGCGCGGCCTTGCTTTGGTCTGCGACCTCGAGGCCGCGCTCGGCGAGCGGCAACAGGCTCATATTCTCTGAAAAATCGCGTGTGCGCTGTTTGGGGCCCAGCAGGAGCAGTACGTCGCCGGTAGCAATGGCCGTGCGGCGGACGCGCGAGGAGATCTTTCGACCGCTGCGCTGGATGCCAATCAGCCAGATGCCGTAGGTGTCGAGGAAGTTCAACGACTGGCTGGTGCGGCCTTCAACCGGGGAGCCGGGGCGGACCACGACTTCTACGAGGTCAAGGGCGGCCCCTTGCAGCTTTTCGCGCTGACGATCTTCGTCGAGATACTTCAATTTGTGGTCTGACACGAAGCCTTCGATCGACTCAGCGGCGGTCTCAATGAGAAGCACGTCCCCGTCCTGGATTGTAATCCAGCCAGATTCCCGCGGCAGGCGCCGCGTTCCGCGGATGACGTTGAGCAACGTAACCTCGGCTGCCTCGCATTCTTTTTCCAGGTCGTAAAGCGTCATGCCAATGACCTTGGAATCCTCATCGACGCTCAGTTCGGCAATGTAGTCATCGAGCTTGAAGCCTTCTTCATCGACGCGCGCGGCGGTTTCGGGCTGCGGGATCAGCCGCCAACCGATGAGAGCGATGAAGGCGATGCCTACCGCGGCGCAGACCACTCCAACTGGCGCGAAGTCGAACATCTGGAATGGCGCGCCTAATTCGCGTTCGCGGTAAGTGGAGATGATGATGTTGGGTGGGGTTCCGATCAGCGTGATCAGGCCACCCAGAATTGTCGCGAATGACAACGGCATGAGCGTGAGCGCAGCAGAGCGTTTTGCCTTGCGTGCGGCTTCAATGTCGATGGGCATCAGTAGCGCGAGAGCACCGACGTTGTTCATGATCCCCGACAATGCGCCGCCGGTCGCTGCCATGATCGCAATGTGCGTGGATACCGACCGGCCGGCTGCCGTGATGCGATTTGCGATCAACGATACCGCGCCTGAGGCGGCTAGCCCGTAACTGACGACCAGGACGAGCGCAATGATGACCGTTGCGGGATGTCCGAATCCGGCAAAGGCTTCATCGCCTTTGACCGAACCGATGATGACGGCAGCGATCAGGGCTGCAAAGGCCACGAGATCGTATCGGAAACGCCCCCAAACGAGCATCACCAGGACTGCGGTGAGAAGCCCAAGGACCTTGAGCTGGTCTGGTGTGAACTGTGCAGCGAAGGCTGCGAAGCCGGAAAAGAAATCTGTCATGACGCGGAGTGTTGCCGTGCCTGCTAGCTGAGGGCAAGGCGGAACTACGAGATTTTCGTTTCGACGAACAGAATGCGTGGGGGCTTGGCCACACGCATCTGTCCCGTCTCATCGCCTGCATTCAGTCTTGTGCGGCGATTTCAATGCTGTCGTTTTCGCATTGGGTGCCGACTTCGATGCCTGCAAAAGTTGTGACTTTGTCACAGGTTAGCTGGCGCAATGCGCCGGTAGCCTGCTGTTGAAGGGGACTCGTTCTGCCGGTCTGTGTGGATGCAGTGAGGTATCCGGTTGTGTTGCGAGCCTGGGCGGCAGGTATTTCCTGACCGGCGGGCGCGCGGGTTGTCAGGCGGAGCCCGCTGCCTGATGAAATAGCAACCGCGTAGGAGGCTTGAGAGGCCCTGCTTTTATCGGGTACGGGCGCGAAAAATGTCAGTACGAAGCCTGCAATTGCAAATGCGAAAAGCGACAGCGTTATGCCCTGGATGACTGGCACGGGTGCCCTCCATACGTTGCGGCCGCACGGGCCGTGCCTATCGGCGGCGGCAAGGCATGCCTGCCGCAGATGGCGATTTATCCCCAAGATTCTTATCCCTAGATTCGCCGATTCGCGGTGAAGTTGTGGTGTGGCAATTGGGAATCACTTGCGGGGTTGGGGCAAAAAAATGGCCGGCGGCGATGATTGAGCTGCGTCCGGAGGTCTCGGCTGGTCAGTGTGGAGCACGCGCACGCCGTGAGCACGGGGTGCGCATGGGGCACGCACGTGGTGCGCATGGGCAACCGATGGTGCGTGCAGCTAAAGCCCGGCAAGGGCTTCAAAGGGATTGGGAAAGGCGCGTGCGTGCATTCGGTTGATGGACATTTTCCCGGACCGAATGCTGCTCCGGCTCAGGCCTGGCCGTCGGGTGCGAATATTCTTCCGATGGCTTCAGATAGCTTGACGCTATCTACGTCGTCCTTGTGAAGGATCTCGGTGGCGCCTGCGTCCATGAGTTCGAGCCGGCGGCGGCGTGTAACCTGGCCGCTGATGACAAGGATCGGCCCAGAATAGCCCGCCCGGCGCAGGAATGGGATCGTCTGATCAGCTGTATCGGAGGGTTTCAAGGCATCGTCGAGTAGGACGAGCTCGGGATGGTGGGCCAAAACCTGATCCACTGCGGACGAAATCGTTGCCGCATTGTGGATTTCCAGATCGTAGCCTTGCAGAAGGTGCAACGTCGCCTGCATGCGATCCGCGTCGGTTCGCTCGTCTTCGACCACGAGCACGCTGCGTAGCTTCGGCAGAGCCGATTGGCTTTTGATCACGTCGGAGCGCTTTGCGAGGTGGTCGCCGCCGGATCTGTTCTTATTGTTATCTCTGGACATCGCCGGTCCTTCCCGCTGGGTAAATCCCAGGCAAGTTGTTTATGGCCTTTGAGGCGGTTTCTCGCGGCAAGATATCGTGCCGCTTGAAATTATCGCTTTGGATTCAGCGGCCGAAACAGGCGACCCGAATTACACAGGTCAACGCCTTGTGGCGTTTGACTTGTGCATCTCCCCCATCAGGAAGCTAGGTCGGATCGTTGCGCTTCGCGAGGAAAATTTTCCTGCCTGCGACATAAGTATTCAGTTTGCGGGAATTTTGCGTTGCCCTCTGGATCAGGTTGACATGGCCAAGTGGGGCAAGATGGTCCGGCCCCGGGGATAAATCCTCAGTGCTCAGACTTCATCTTCAGTGGCCAGTTGATCTGGAAGCGGGCTCCCCGGGCCCCCGGTCCCTGCTTGCAAAGCGCCAGACTGCCGCCTGCCGTCTCAACCGTGCGCTTGGCGAGTGCCAGGCCCATCCCGCTGGAACCCGCTGCCGGCGATGTTTCCAATGTGCGGAAGGGTAGAAAAATCGTTGCATGATGCTGTTCATCGATGCCGGGGCCGTCGTCGCTGACGGTGATGACGAGGTCAGAATTCGACGGTTCGGCGTTGACCACGACACGCCCGTCTGCGCGGTCATGATGTTTGATGGCGTTGTCGATGAGATTGCGCAGCACGAGATCGAGGGGGGCTTTCAACGTCTCGAAGCTGGGCCACGTGCCGGTAATCTCGACCTTGAACTTAGCAGGGTAGGGAATGGAAGCGGTGATCGTTTTGATCAGTTGGCGGGTGTTGGTCTCTTCCAGTACGTCTGCCTTGCGGCCAACGCTGGCGTAGTCGAGCAGGGCCGATAACATGTCGGACATCCGGCGGCTTTGGGTTCTGAGCCTTTGAAGGTCGCTGTGGGCTTTTTCGGCATCGCCGGTGGCGATTGCCGACTCCACGTCATCTGCCAGATAGCGAAGCGCGCGCAGCGGCGATTTCAGATCGTGGGAAATGACTGCTGCGTAGTCCTCCAGATCGCGGTTTGCGAGCTGAAGCTCGGAGTTGGCGAGTGTCAGTTCGCGCGACTTTTGAGCGACTGCTTCTTCAGCCATCAGACGCGCGCGCATCTGCCGGCTCAGTTCCATTTCCGTCGTCGATTGCGACATGACTTTGGTGATCAGCATCAGGAAGCTGCTGCTCGTGTCCCTATCGACGGGATCCTGTGCGCTGCTTGAATCGATTGGCGCGAGAGTATGAGCTGGCGACTGTCCTTTGAAGACAGAGATATTTATGCGCGGGCCGGGACCTTCGGCAGTGACGACGCATACCGATGGGAGTGTGAGCGCCTGCTGTTCGCCTCGGGCTACAGCGTCGAGTTCGATTTCGTATCCCTCGAGAAGCGGAAAGCTGTCGGTTATCGGGGCACCGACTTCCACGCCGCTGACCAACGACCCGTAGATTGCAGCCACCTCGTAGTTCGCCGACAACCATACAAGACCGTAGATGCCGCGGTTGGCCAGCATGATGCTGGCTGAGACAATCGGGGCTTGTTGAAGGGGCGTCGTCATCGGGCCTCGTGGTCGTGTCGGCGGCTTCATGTTTGCACGATGGCGTTAGAGCGGGATGCGATATCGGCGGTTGAGGTGTCGTGTCTTGATCTGTCGTGGTTTCGACGGCTGATCGGCAGGGTCACAAGCCGCGGCGAATTATCGTGTCGGCTGCGGAATGAAACGCTGACTTCACATTGTCTCCGGTCTTCGCGCTTGTTTTGAAAACGCCGTCAGCGGCCAAACAAACAGTCGTTGCCTTCAGCGCTTCCAGGTTGCCGTCAGGTGGATTCAAGTCGATCTTGTTGAGGACGATCGCGTGATATCTCCCGGGAAAAGCGTCGCGGAAGCCCTGGCTGAGTTCGGACATCGTCTGCAACGTAGCGGGCCGGGTGATATCGGCGATTATAAGTGCTGCGGAAGCCTGGCGCATATAGACGTGCTGGAACATCGTGGTTCCCGCGTTGCCGTCGGTATCCCATATGATGAGTTTGGTTTGCGGGCGGGTCGGTGTCGCCGGCACGATGTAGGTGTAGACGTCGACGCCGAGTGTCGGCTTGTATTCGAACTCGAAGCGGTCGAGCACAAGGCGGCGCACCAGCGATGATTTGCCGACGCCGATCTCACCCAGCAACATGATCTTTCGCGATGTCATGCGGCGGTCCATGCTGCCCTAGTTGCGAGTGGCATCACATCTGCCATCTTTGAATTCGCGTCTTCCACGCCTATCAACCTCACCTCTGCGCCCGAGGGCGCTCGCCGTCGAATCCGATTTCAAACTGGACGCGGCGATTTGGGCTGTCTTCGCCGACGAACGGAGACAGGTCGATTGCGTCGGTGCGGCCGATTGCAACAAGTTGGCTCGCTGGGACGCCAAGCGCAATAAGATCGGCAAAGACCTTGTCGGCACGGCTTTGCGATAGCGGTGTGTTCTGTGCGGATGCCCCGCGGTCGTCGGTATAACCAATTATCCTGATGAGAAGTTCGCTTTGTTTGGCCAGCTTTGCCAGTTCGCTCAAGTCAGCCGCAATTTGGCTGTCGTTGCGGTAATCGGTGCCTGTCGAGAAGAACACAGCCTTGGTGCGTGCAAATTCTTCAAGTCGCTGCCGGATCGTCGGTTCGAATGGAGCGGGTTTGACGGCGGCTGCCTGCGTGGCTGCCAGTGCCAATGTCGCGACACGCTCGGTGGCAATCGCCAGGTCCTCTGCGGCATCGACCACGCTTGCTGGTTGCGATGCTGAGACGGATCCTGCGGATTGCGGCGCTGCCATGATGGCGGAAAGTTCGTCGTAGGCCTTGGCGATGGTCGCCGTAAGCGCATCAATCGGGCCGGACAGCTCTTGCAGCGAACCGGGGCTTTGCGCATCGGGGTCAACGCGGGCTTGGAGTTCGCCCAGTCCGGCTATTGCATCGCCGACGTGGCTTTGCGCACTTGCGACGCGAGCTTTGCCGTCACTTGAAGAAATCAGTGACGAGAGTTGGGCGAATATTGGGGCCACACCTGTAAGGCGACGTTTGGCGCGGTCGGTTGCTCTGGCGACGGTTTCGCGGTCAAGGCGTGTTCGAAGTTCGCCCAGTTCGCGGTCAGCCTTGGCTGCAACGTCGGCGATCTCACGTTCTCCTTCGGCACGCACTTCGGCAATGTTGCGTTCGAGGCGCGCAATCTTGGGTGCGGTGACATCGAGAGCCGAGGCGACGACCGTCAGCTCGTCGCGGACCTGAGAGCCGGACAGGGCCTGGCGCAGGCGGTCGAGAAGATTGGATTTGGCTTCGGGCGATGGGGTGAGGCCTGCAATGACCACTTCGCTGCCGTAAGGTGCGACTGCGATGCGTGTGGGATAGCCTCGTATATCCTGTGTCGAGTTGACGATTTGCGTCGCAATCGAGCGGGCCTTACCTGAGAGATAGCTTTCGTAAAGCGTCCATGCCATCCAGCCGGCCAGCAGAATGCCGAGCAAGATGAGAATTTTCTTGGCCGGACTGGTGCCTGCCGGCGGCGCCACGGTGGTCAGTTCATCCTGCTTGGCGTTGATACGCGCCTGCATTGTGCTGCTGAGTTCGGGTAGAACGGCGTGCGCAAGATTTTCGTCCACGTCGTCGCTGGCGTGATCGTATCGCTCGATGGCGTTCAACACTTCCTCATCAACGATCTGTTCGACGGATGCCGGTGCGGAACCTGCGCATTTGGCCGCGAGCAGGAACGTGGGGGAGGCGCGCAGGAATACGCGGGAATCGCCCAGATCGATTTCACGCAAGGCGGACCCTTGAGTGCTGAAGGCCTCGCTTGCGAATTCATTGATTGCAGTCAGAACCCCGCTCATGGCCTGATCGCGGTTCTGGCCATGGACTTCTTCGGGCCAGCGCTCCAACAATTCGCCAGTGCCTCGGCGGATCAGATAGATCTCTTCGACAACGAGCCGTTGGGTTTCGGCAAGTGCGATTTCGGCTGCCGAGCGTCCACTGGCGGCTGAGCGCATGCGGAGGGCTGCCTTGGACTCAAAGCGCTTGTTGATCTGGTCCATCATGTCCTTGATGGCACTGGCCACGTAGGACTTCACCATGCGGCCGGTCATGGGATAGAGCGCTTCGACGAGTTCGTCCTGGCTGTTGGTGATTTCGGTCTTGATGGTGCGCACGACGAGCGGGGCGACGGCGGCAGAAAGTTCCGCGTGGCGTTCGACTTCGGCGGTGCGCAGCGCTCCGTCAAGCACGATGGCGACGGAATCGCGGAAGCGTTCCTCTGTGCCTGCCCGTCCGAATACCTCATCAAGGCGTTTTGCGATCTCGGCGCGGTCGGCAAGTTCCGCAACGGCGCGTTTTTCCAGTTCTTCGAGCAGCGAGCGCTGGTCCTGTTTGCTCGCCGTGGCGACGGATTCGATGCGGCGCTGCAACTCGTTTAGCGCGGCTTTTTCCTCATCAAACAGAAGATCTTTGAGTTGCGAAACGGTCTGCGGCATCGATGGTGGGCCTGTCATTGGTATCGTGACGGTTTTGATTGCGCCTTAGAGGCTGACTTATCGATCGGCTGGCAAGAGGCGTGATCAGAGTGACTGGCAATCACGTCTTTCCGGCGACATGGCCGTCGACATGGCCGGCAACCGGGGTTGAGTTGTTCTGATCGAACTCTCTGACCTACTACTCCGGTGCTAGGCGAGGGGTTCTCTGAAAGCCGGCAAGTGGCGCCGTCTGCCTTGTTTGCAATTCGCTGGATGCAGCTATCTTGCTTGCTTGTTCCTGCCGAACAACTTTCGGATCGGAGTTGATGGCAAGAACGCCGGCTAGGGCGGCAAAAGGCCGAGGGCTCGAACTGCGGTCTGCATCATCAGCGGCGGGAAATGTTCCTGACGCGCTCGCCGAGATCGCCGATGATCTTGGAAAGTTCGTCGAAATCATTACGCCGTTCACCCGTCATTTCGCCTGCCATCGCCTCCATGCGGGAATGAAGTGCGTCGAGCCTGCGACCGACATCGGTCTCCATGTCGCGCAATCTGGCTTCAATTGCCGCCATGCGGTTTTCGCTTTTGCGGACATGATCGCCGATGAGCAGATCGCGGACCTGATCCATTTTCTCGTCGCGAATTGTATCGTGATCGTCTGCCGCCGATACGGATTGGCGCAAATCGCTGAGTGAGGTGGCATTCATTATGAGACCCTCGGACGCATACTTTTTAAGACTGCAATTTATGGGTGCAACGCAATCTGCTGCAACCCAAGGTTTACAAAGGTCTTAGCGATAAAACGTTACACATTTGGCAATAGGATGAATAGTCAAACCGTCAAAAACAACCAGTGAGGATGGGTTTTTGTCTTAAATTGCAATGGGAAGGCCTTTGTGTCTCGTTACGCTGGGAATTGAGCGGCGTTCATTCGGCAGATTGTGTTTTGGCGGGGTCGTGCCCCGTTTCGTCGGTTCGCGGATCGAGTTCGAATACGGCGGGGGTCGTTCGCGGCAACGAGACGAAGTCGTCGTGATAGGGCTTTGGTTCGGGCGGGCGAAGGCCAAGTCTGATGGCAACCGCAATCGCTGCGACGAGGTGGATGACTGCTGAGATCGCAAACAGCTTGTCGGAACCGATGGCGCTGGTGATGCCTGATGCAAGTAATGGGGCGGTGACGGCGCCGGCCGCGTAAGTCAGCAACAATCCACTAGAGACCATGACGGCACGGCGGGCGGGGACGAGATCGTTCGCATGGGCAAGAGATATCGGATAGCCGGCGAAGGCCACGGTGCCGTAGGCAGCGGCCGATGCGAAGATCGCCCACTGTCCAAGGGCTGGCGCGAGTGTCATCGAAAAGGCGGCTGCAGCGGCGATCAGAGACGTCGTAACCAGGGCTGCGCGGCGGCCTGAGGTATCCGATAAAATTCCGATCGGCCATTGCGCCAACGCACCTGTCAGGACGACGATCGTCATCAACGTGGCGCTCGATGCTGGCGATAATTCGTTGGCCGTACCGTAGAGCGGGGCCAGTCCCCAGAAGATCCCTCCGACGAGCCCGGTCGCAAAGCAGCCTATTACTGCGGCCGGCGACTTCTTGAGCAGCCACAGCGGACGGATGCGGGTCGATTTGGGCGGTGGGGGCGGCGGTGTCGTTGTCAACGCGATTGGCACGGCCGAAAGCGAGAACAACACGGCGATTAACGAGAACAACACGAACGAGGTGATGGGCGCGAGATTGATGAGCTGCATCCCGATCGTGATCACCGTCATGTTCAGGATCGTGTAGACGGCGAGCGTCCGGCCGCGCGTCTCGCTCGTCGAAGAGGCGGCAAGCCAGCTCTCGATGACCATCTGGATGCCGGCAAAGCACAATCCGTTGAGTAGACGAAGCGATGTCCAGGAGGCCGGATCCGAGGTCATCGCCAATAAGAGCGGTGTGACTGTTACGGTTGCCGTGAAAGCTGTGAAGGCGCGAATGTGGCCCACTCGTCGGATAATGGCAGGCGCAATAATGCAGCCGATCACGAGGCCGGCCCAGTAGCCCGAACCGATGAGACCGATGGACAGAT
>CAYGRH010000007.1:12953-21318 GCA_964352165.1 uncultured Hyphomicrobiaceae bacterium
TCGGAAAATGAAAGGGCTTCGGCGCGGATAGGGACGAGTACGCCAATCAGGCCGCTGCCCATCAAGACGAAAGCTGTCGACAGCAGCAGGGCTGTGATTGGGCGGATGATAGCCGAAGTCATTTCGTGGTGTTACCGGAAACGGGCTGTTTGGTATGAGGCGCAGGTGTCGGGGCGCCGGTTCTGAGACATTTTAGAAGCGAAGCGCGATGGGTTTCGGCAGCTTCAATGCTGGCAAGTTTGACGTGACCGAAGCCGCGAATGCTTTCCGGCAGGTTGGCCAGTTCGACGCTCAGGGTATGGGTTTGCGGTGTCAGGCGTTTTGCTATTTCGCCGAGGTCGGCCTCATAGGAAATAGCCAATTCGCGCTCGCGACGCCGCTCCGCGGTGCGCGAAAACGGGTCAGCCCAGGTTCCGCGCCAATGGCGACGCTTTGCCATCCATTTGAGGGCTGGCATCAAGACGCGGCCGGAGACTGCGATTTTTCGCGGATGGCCCGTGCGGGGATCTTTGCGGGCTAGGAGTGGGGGAGCGATATGGAAGGTCATCGCCGTGACGTCGGTAAAGTCCCGGTCGATATCGGCCAGGAACCTGCCATCGGTATAAAGCCGGGCAACCTCCCATTCATCCTTGACTGCGAGCAGCTTGAAGTAGCCGTGCGCTGCGGCCTCCGACAGTTGCGTTGCTCCGGGCATGACAGATGTTTCAGCTTCGCGGATGGCTGCCAACTGAGTGCGGTAGCGGTCGGCCAATGCCTGATCCTGGTAAGCGGTGAGTTCTGCTGCCCGCGCGTCGACCAGGGCATCGAGGGCTGTATTGGCGGAAATGTCGTTTGCGGGGCGGCCACGTTGGGCGGAGGCATCGTGAGACGCGGTATCGGTTTCGAGGCGCTGGGCTAGCTTGTCAGGTGCGTAGGCAGCCATGCGCCCGTAACGGAATGCGAGTTGGTTTTTATCTGCTGCCGCGCCGTTGAGCGCGATGGCCTCCTCGATGGCGGGCGCGGGGATGGGAATTGCACCGCGTTGATAGGCCGCCCCCAACAGCATCATGTTGGCAAAGATGGTGTCGCCAAACAACCTGCGCGCGAGGTCGTGAGGATTGAAGATAAGCAGTGGCCCGCCCGCTGAACGGTTTTCGACCAGATCGACGAGGGCGGCACCTGGCACTTCGAGCCCGGGTTTGCGGGTGAAGTCTCCCGTGATGACTTCTTCGTTCGAGGCGACGATGTGGGTGCGTCCGGGGGCAATGGTTTCCAGGATCTTGTTTGAAGCCGTGACAACGAGATCACCGCCGAGAACGAGATCGGCGCGGGCTGTACCGACCTTGATGGCGTGAATGTCCTCCGGGCTTTCAGCGATACGAATGTGACAGGCGACCGCGCCGCCTTTCTGAGCGATGCCGGTGACATCGATCGCACCGAAGCCGTAACCGGCGATGTGAGCGGCTTGCCCAAGGACTGCGGAGATTGTAACGACCCCGGTGCCGCCGATGCCGGTTGCGAGAATTGAATAGGGACGCGCGAGGCCGGGCCGCGTTGGTTCCGGCATCGGCTCGGGAGCGAGTGTCGAGGTGCCCGGGAGGGAGGCTGATTGCGTGCGGACTTGCGCACCGTGCAGCGTCACGAAACTCGGGCAGAAGCCTTCGATGCAGGAGAAGTCCTTGTTGCAGGCCGACTGGTCAATCTGGCGCTTGCGGCCGTACTCGGTTTCCAGCGGCAGGATGGCGACGCAGTTTGAAGCCTTGCCGCAATCGCCGCAGCCTTCGCAGACGCGGGCGTTGATTGCGACGCGTTTGGCTGGATCGGGCATTGTGCCGCGACGGCGGCGACGGCGTTTTTCAGCCGCGCAGGTTTGGTCATAGATGAGAACGGTGACGCCATTGATCCCCGCCAGTTCGCGCTGGACGGCATCCAGGTCGCGGCGGTGATGAATGCGGACGGCGCGCGGCAGGCCGAAAAAGCGGTAGCGGGATGTGTCATCGGTTACGACGTCGACGCGTTTTGCGCCTTCGGCAACCGCGCTGGCTGCCATCTGGGCCGCGGTCATGCCACCTTCGAGCGGTTGGCCGCCCGTCATGGCAACGGCATCGTTATACAGTATTTTGAAGGTGACGTTCGTGCCGGCCGCGATGGCCGCTCTCAGTGCAAGAGAGCCAGAGTGGACGAATGTTCCGTCGCCGATGTTCTGGAAAACATGGCTGCGTTTGGAAAACGGTGCTTCTCCAATCCAGTTCGCGCCTTCGCCACCCATCTGTGTGAAGCCGTCGGTATCGCGGTCCATCCATTGGGCCATGTAATGGCAGCCGATGCCGGCGTACGCCCGCGCGCCTTCGGGGACGCGCGTTGATGTGTTGTGCGGGCAGCCAGCGCAAAAGTAGGCGGTGCGGGAAAAGTCTTCAGGCGATGAGGGGCGTTGCGCTGAGGTTGCCTGCAGCTTGGAAAGAAGGTCGCTCAATTGCGCATCCGTTGGATGGCGGGCGGATATCCGTTCACCGATCGCCAGCGCAATATCGAGTGGTTCAAGCGCGCCGTTGGCGGGGAATAAAGTGTTCCCGTCGGCGTCCGTTTTGCCGATGATGCGCGGGCGGTCTGGAATGTCGTAGAGGATGTCGCGGATCTGCGATTCCATCACGGCGCGCTTTTCCTCAACGACAACGATCAGGTCGAGGCCGCGCGCAAACCGGCGGATGGACGATGGCTGCAGCGGCCAGACCATTGCGACTTTAAGAAGCGACATGCCCAACGTTTCTGCGCGGGCTTCGTCAATGCCGAGGTCTTCGAGTGCCTGCCGGGTATCGGCGTAGCTCTTGCCGGCTGTGATGATGCCGATGCGCGGCCTGCCGCCGCCTGAGTAGATGAGCCGGTCCAGATTGTTGGCTTTTGCGAATGCCAGGATTGCAGCGCGCTTGTGATCGTGAAGGCGCGCTTCACGGCTTAACGGCGTGTCGCCGAGCCGGATGTTGAGCCCGCCGGGAGGCATCACGTATTCGTCGGTTCCGGGAAGCTGCAAGGCGATACGATCGAGCGAGGCATCGACCGTGCCAGTGCCTTCGGCGTTATCCTTCACGCATTTCATGCCGACCCAAACACCGGCAAAGCGTGACAACGCAAACCCGATCAGGCCGTAGTCGATGATTTCCTGGACGTTCGTCGGTGCGAGGATCGGGATCATCGCGTCGATGAAGGCGAATTCGGACTGGTGGGCCGAAGTCGAGCTTTCGCAGGTGTGGTCATCGCCCATCAATGCGAGCACGCCGCCGTTTGGTGATGTACCCGCGTGGTTCGCATGGCGGAGCGCATCGCCGGCACGGTCGACACCGGGGCCTTTCGCATACCAAATGCCGAAGACGCCATCGAAGCGGCCTTCGCCCCGAAGTTCGGCCTGCTGTGCGCCCCAAAGTGCCGTCGCGGCCAGTTCTTCGTTGATGGCAGGCTGGAACTGGATATCGCTCGCGGCGACTTCGGCATGTGCGCTCTCAAACGCGTTGTCGACGGTGGCAAGCGGCGAGCCGCGATAGCCGGTGACGTAGCCTGCGGTGTTGAGGCCGGCCGCCGTGTCACGCGCCTTCTGCATCAGGGCGAGGCGCACGATGGCCTGCGTGCCGGTCAGCAACACGCGCGATTGCGACAGGTCATATTTGTCACTCAGACGGACCCGGCGGGCCGGGCCTGACGGTTGGGCGGTACCTGGGCTTTTTTGTTGTCCGCTTTCCATCTTCGACCTTCGTGCGCGTCGCCCCAGAAAAGAAAAACCCTGGAGCATTGCTCCAGGGTCTTCAAGTGTCTTTGCCGGACTTTATCGGCTGCACTTTAAAGGATCGACCGTGCGGGCCGCCTTTGCCGTGGGCGGACGGCCCGGTGCCTCACTTGCGAGTCGTCGTGCAGCAAGGCTCGAAAAGTCGATCATCGTTCATGCTATTGCCGGTCAGGCTGATAGCGTTCAGGCCAGCATGCCGACCTTGTTGTACTTCTGCGCCAACAGATAATAGAAGACGACGCGGTTCTTGCGTTTGTCTGCCTTCATTGTTTCGCAGACTTCCTTGATCGCTGCGTCGAGTGCCTTGTCGTCGTCTTCGAGACCTAGCTTTTTCTTCAGCCAGCTATCGCGCACGCGCGCTAGTTCGTCCTTGCTTGAGCAGGACACGAGCGAGGCGTCCTTGCTGCGAAGCGCAATGCCGAGATGCTTGACGATGCCTGCAATCGCATTGCCGTCGGCATCCTTTACGTAGCGCGCGACTTCGGCGTCATATTCCGTGCTCATTTCATGCTCTCCCTTCGGATCAAACCGTAACGGTTGTCATGCCTGCGCGGACGTCTCAGGACGGTGAACGCCGGCCCGGCTGGCTTGCTTTGCGGCGACCATCTATGGCGACCGAATTGCGGCCGATATTGTGCCGTGAAGCGTCCGAGTCGTCCATGGTTAGGCAGACTACGACGTTATTTCTAGGAAAGCTTAACCGTGTCAATGATTTAGGTGTTATTCCCGGGGTGGCGTGTGTGTTTCATCCACATGCTGTCAAACGATTGGATCGGGGTTTCCGCTTGGTGTTTCCGCGTCATTTCGCATGCGCCTGAAGGCCATGTAGCGCGCGTTGATGCGCTCTGACAGGCGGTCAATTGCGGCAGTGTGAGCCAACAATGCACCGGCCAGTCCTGCCACAACAGTTGAGATGTCCGTCGGCAAGGGCTTGAAGCTGACGCCGTGTGCCGATCCTGCGATCCGTCGCGCCATTGTTTCATGAGCGAGGTTCTCCGCCAGCGACGACTGGTAGGAGGCTGAGGCCAGGCTTGATACGATCAGGCGGTCCGCATCAGACATGCCATTCCAAACCGAGGCGGACAAATGCAGCGCAAGTGTCGCGCCATGTGAATTGATCATCGTGTCGTGGCCGAAGGCTGCCTTGTCCGCGATGCCGGCTTGGAGAGCTGAGAAGGCCCCTCCCGTGTCGGCTGCATCGACGCGCCCGGCGATCAATTGTGCGGCGGCGTTGTCCGGTGACCAGTGGTAGCCATTCGGGAATGCCACACCCAATGCCACGAGAATGTCATGGCTCAGGCCGGGAACGGAAATGCGCATTGATTTGAGGTCTTCGAGTGAGTTGATCTCTACGCGGGACCAGAGGGCGGGCTTGGCCCCGAGATGTCCGACAACAAGGCTTTTTATGCCGAAGCCACCGGAGAGTTCATCCAACAACCCGTTGCCGCCCATCACCATCCACGATTGCAATCCTGCGGCGTCCAGTCCGAGGCCTTGCGGCAGTCCGCCGAAAAAGGCGTAGGCCTTGTGGTGGTGCATGTCTTCGTGCGGGCTGGCAAAGACGGCATCGGCATTGCCGGAGACGATCTCGGAAAAGCCTCGCGAGGACGGGGTGCTGGACGTCATATCGAAGCGATAGCGGCCCTGCGTTGCCACTTCGATATCGCGGAAAAGGCGGCGGGCGTTGTCTGTCGGACCGGTCAGCGCCGTTGGATCGGGGACGACCGTTCGTAGCGTTGTCGTTCGGTTGCCGACTGCGGGAGTGGAAAGGGGGCCTGGTGCCGCCTGCGCCCGGGCGCTGGATGAGCTGGCTATAGCCGCGCCGCTGGCGGTCGCCGCCGCTGCCGCGCTTGTCTTCTTCAAGAAATCACGCCGGTCCATCACACACCCGTTTTTGTCCCATGAGAGCAATTCCAAGTGAATGCAAACTCATGGCTTATCTGAGATGGCCGCATGAAAGCCGATCAGCGCGATGTTGGCAACGCGCGTCGGGTTGCATTGAGCCCTGCGTGGTCATTGGGCGACGGTGCCAGTTGATTTCGAGTTTTCTGGGAGCGGCAGACAGACGGCCGAAGATCGGGAGGTGCCAGAGGTCAGCTCTCGCCCATCATTGCGCTGACGAGGCGGAAGAAGTTCTCGCGGCCGACATAGCCTGGAATGCGCGACACCTCACGGTTGTCCTTGATGAGGATGACGGTCGGCACGATCGTGACGGGCTGGGAGTAAAAGATGTTGTCGGCTGCCGGATCGTTCAGATCAAGGAAGCGGATCGGCAGGTCTTCGGCGCGTTTTGATCTTGCGTAAGCAGGAAGCACGTCGCGGCGGAAGATGTTGCAATAGATGCAGCCGGGGACCTCTAGGACGACGAGTTCGTGACCTGCTGCCGGATTTGCCGACGTGACAAGATCGCGGGCTGCGTGGGAGGGCGGGTTCGCGCTCAGCAGAACAAGAGAGGCACAAATCGACAGCCAGATGGCGCTGCGAAAAATGGTCTGAAAGGCATTGCGGAATGCTGGGATGAACATCGATAGGTCCGGTCTTTACGCACGCCTGCTCGAACTGCAGGCGGCGTGAGACTAGCCGGAAATCGAAGCGCCAAAGGGCCAGATCTGAAACATGGGTTAATCGGTGTTTCAAATTGGGACAGCTGTTTGTGACCGTGGGACACGTGGCGTGCGGCGTTGACCTAGAACGGGGCAGCCGGGTTCAGCGAGCCGATAAAGAAGACGACGCCGAGCGCCAGCAAAAAGACCGATCCGAGGACGCCGAGTGACGTTTGAAAGCGGGTCGCCCAGAGGCTGTTTTCCCCGGCGAGCCGCGTTGCCAACTCGCGCGAGCCTACCGCAAGGGCTGCCAGTGCGGACACAGTGATTGCGGTTCCAAGTGCCATGGCGAATGTCGCAAACACGCCAGCCCAGATCAGCCCTTGGGTCAGGGCGAAGATGAGCACGAGGATCGCTCCAGTGCATGGACGAATGCCTACGGAAAACGCGACCATGACGGCTTTGGTCCAGGACCATTTGCCTTCGAGCTGGCTTGGGTCGGGAATGTGGGCGTGGCCACATGACGAGCAAGAACCGTCGGCATTGGGGTGGTGGTCGTGTGTGTGAGCGTGATCGTGGCCTTGGTGGTCATGCCCATGGTGGTCGTGGTGGTTATGGCCATGCCCTGCCGTCTGCGCTCGCCTGCGTGCAAAGAGCGGCTTCAATTGCGTGTAGAGCAACCAAGCGCCGATTGCGGCGACGAGTGCCCAGCTCAATGTCGTGATCCAGGCCTCCGTGGCTTTGATCTGCAGGCTGGTCTGGTTGAGCACTATGGCCATGACGCCGACAATTACGATTGCCGAGATCGCCTGGAAGAACGCCGCCAGGAATGACAGCATAATGCCCCGGCGTACCGTTCGTTCGTTGGCGAGCACGTAAGACGAGATCACTGCCTTGCCGTGGCCAGGGCCTGCTGCATGCAGAACGCCGTAGGTGAAGCTGAGAAACCCGAGGAATAGTGCCGAAGTCCATGGATCCTCGGTTTTGAAACGCCGAACGGCCGATGAGAGTTCGCGGTTGATGGCTTGCTGCTGACGCATCAGCCAGACCCAGGCCTGCGTGAATGGTCCATGATTGCGGGATTGTTCGGGAGATACGGTTTCGCCAGCCGGAGGGCGGCCCGCGGTCAGGCCGCGGCCGGACGTGACCGAGCTGTTGGAGGCGGGGGGCGGCGATGACTTTTCCGCAGCAGCGGCATCAGCGGGTTCGCCAGCACCTGGAACGGGAATGCCTAACGGCGAATTTTGCTGCGCCACGGCTGCCCCTGCGGTCAGGCCGGCAAACATCATCAAACCGACAAGCGTCAGTACGGCTGAACGAATCGATTGCTGCAGGTATCCCATCATGTGCCGCCCGTCACGATTTCGGGCACTGTATGGAAACGGTCTTGGCCAGACTCAAACCGAAGTCGCCGCCAAGTTGTTGGAAGAAGGATTCGCCCAGTTGCTGGGCTTGTGCGGTATCCGCCTGGGGGATGCCGACATCGGGTTTACAACCCACAGGAGCGCCTGCGCTCAGTTGGATCGGGGTCTTTTCGGCAAGATCGAACGCGATGAAGTAGCTGGGGTCGTAGACCTGGAAGTTGAAGCCTTGTGCGTTGGCCATCACCGGGGCCTCGAGCGGCAGAAGGAAGTGCAGCGTCAGGATGCCGTTTGCGTGTTCCAGCCAGTAGTCGCGCGGCGCTCCAATCTTCAGGGCCGTTTCGCCAAGCTTGGGATAGGTGAAGTAGTCAAACTCTTTCAGGCCGTCGATGTTGACCTGGGTCAGTTCGGCCAGTTCTTCGCGGTCGTAGGTGCCATCGCCATTCTTGTCCAAACCTTGAATCGCCATGGCCGTGTACATGTCATCGAAGGTCCAGCGATGTTCAAATCCCTTAACGTTGCCGTCGGCGTACACGACTGTGGTTTTCACATCGACCCACACATGCGGGTGAGCCTCAACGTAGGTGGGAGCTGCCACTGCGATGGCTGCCAGCGCCATTCCTGTCAGGCATTGCGCATAGCTGCCGGTCATGCCGGAGGAGCCAGGGCGGCCAGGAGTGTTGGCAACTGCCGCTATAGCGTTTTGT
>CAYGRH010000007.1:21418-25423 GCA_964352165.1 uncultured Hyphomicrobiaceae bacterium
GCCGGAGGAGCCAGGGCGGCCAGGAGTGTTGGCAACTGCCGCTATAGCGTTTTGTGAATTCGCTGACGTCATGGCCGATCCGATCATTATTTGCCCAAGGTGATAGGGCTTTTCCATCCCAATGCCATTGATATTTCCCTTTAGGGACATTCGTTGCAACGGAATGCATCCTCATAATCAATCTGAGTGCTGATGCGTGGTTTTCAATCCGACGGCACCGTCTTTTCGCGGGATTAGTGGGCAAGGTTGCAAAATTGTGAGCGGAGACACAGATCTCCGAAGGGCCAAACTTTGTCAAATTTGAGCTGCTAGTGGTTCTACATCCGATGTCGGGCGATTTTGGGATGGTTTGCTAGACGAATGCGCTACGGGCGTCCGTTGGGCTGCTGTCTCATTCAAGCTGCGCCGTGATGGGCTTTGAGATGGCTGGCCGGTGACTCTAGACGAATTGGCGTTGGCCAGGCCTGCGCCAATGATCTGAAGCGAAGCGAGGAGCTAATCCGCGAGATGAATGAACACTTTTTGGAGGCTACTGGACTGAAGAAAGTTCAACGTCGGCCGCTTCGCAGATGCGTGGGCTTGGCCCCGATGGCAGCCTTTGGTGCCGTGATTGTCGCAAGTTTGTTTGCCGGGGTGGCGAACGCTGCAGAACCCCCGCGTGTCGTCGTCACGATCAAGCCCGTGCATTCCCTTGCCGCCGGCGTTCTGGGGGATGTTGCAATACCCGAACTCATCATCGATGGGGCAAGTTCTCCGCACAACTATTCGCTGAAGCCCTCGCAAGCGCGCGCACTCAACGCGGCCGACATCGTGGTGCAGGTCGGTGGGAACGTTGAGCCGTTCATGGGGCGGGTTGTCCGCTCTTTGCCGAGTTCGGTCGAGGTTGTCCGTTTGACCGATGTCGAAGGCATCAGGCTGCTTTCGCTGCGCACGGGTGCGAAGTTTGAACAGCACGATCATGCTCACGGCGATCATGGTCACAGCGGGCATGGTCATGACGATGGGCACGCACACGGAAAGTCCAAGAAACACAAGGGCCATGACCACGGTAAGCACGATCATGCCGATCAGCACGGTGCAGGCCATGAAAACATGGACGGTCACATCTGGCTTGATCCGGAAAACGCAAAGGTCATCGTCGACAGGCTTGTTGCCGTGTTTTCAAAGCGTTGGCCTGATCATGCCGAGACGTTTGCGATCAACGGGATGGGCATGTATTCGCGCATCGAATTGCTGGAAAAAGACATTGCAGCCGAAATGGCCTCGTTGAAAGACGCCCGATTCATCGTCTTCCACGATGCTTTCCAATATTTCGAGAACCGGTTCGGGCTGTCTGCGTCCGGTGCGATTACCGTCAATCCGGAAGTGCCGCCGGGGGCCAAGCGGCTGTCGGAGTTGCGCGCGAATTTGAAAAGCGCGGGCGTATCCTGCGTGTTTGCCGAGCCTCAGTTTAATGCGCGGGTGATTGAGACGGTTGTCGAAGGAAGCGGCGCGCAATCGGGTGTTCTGGATCCGCTTGGGGTCAACCTCGAAAGTGGCCCTGATCTTTATGAGAACCTCCTGAAGTCTTTGGCGCGTGGGTTCTCCGCGTGTCTGGCGCAAAGCAACTGAGCGGTTGATTTTTGCCAGAGCAGGCTGTCGTTCATTGATCGCCGGGGTCCCAAGGTCTCCTTGCCGGCATAAAAAAGCCCTGCGAACGGAATGGTTCGCAGGGCTTTTCAATTTGGTTTGAAGTGCTCCGGCTGATCAGTAGCTCGAGCGACGGCTGCCTGCTGCGTCTGCGCTGTTGTAGCCGCTGGATTTGAAGCGCTTCCAGGTGACCGTCACGCGCGCGCCAACGCGGGTGCGCGGATAAAGGTCCAGCACGTCTTCGTTGAACATGCGGATGCAGCCCGAGGATGCCGCCGTGCCGATGGTCCAGGGGGCGTCCGTTCCGTGAATACGGTAGGCGCTTGAGCCGAGGTAGAGCGCACGCACGCCAAGCGGGTTCATGGGGTGGCCACCGGGTACCCAGCTTGGGAGCCGCGGGTTCTTGCGCAGCATTGTGGGTGTCGGACGCCAAGCCGGGTTTTCGCGTTTCATGGAAACGCTGGTCACGCCTTCCCAGCGGGCTTCTTCGCGCGGGATGGCGATCGGATAGCTGAGTGCCTGGCCGCGTCCGGTGATGAGATAGAGCCTACGATCGCCGAAGCTGACGATGATCTGGCCGGTCGAGTAGTTCGTCGGGAACGATACGGTCTGGCGACCGCCGCCCCATTCGGCCGTTCCGCCCCAATCGTTCGATTGTGCGCTGGCATCGGCAATCGGCAGTGTGATCAATGCGAACACACCCAGCAGGCTGGCGGCTACTCGGGACAGAAGGCTTGGAGTTGGTCGTGCGGACATCGGTACGTGCTCCGGTGTGTGTTCGGTGTGTGTTCGGTGTCGCTGGGTGTCTGCGTTGCCGGTTTTTTGCCTGAACCGGTTTCAAGTGAAACTCCGGGCGGTTGCCCATTGTTCCTTGAGGCCCATTGTCTTTGGGCTTTGATGCGGGTCGTGTGGCAGTCGGCTTCGGTTCTACGCAGTTTGGCGCTGTTTTGGCGGTCGTCGTGCTTTTCGGCAATACCGACCTTCCGGGAGGTTATATCCGGCGCCGGGATGATTGTGCAGAGCGTCAAGGCAACACCTGCTGGTCATTTCGGTTCTGCGGAGACTCCTGAGGCTGAAGACGATCACGATTTGGTTAGGGATTGCTTAACGTTGCGTTTGCATGTGTGCCGTTTTGCTCCGGCCTCAAGGTCTGGCGGGGTGGTGTTGCGGTTTTTCTCTGCAGATTTTTATTCCCGTTTTGTTCTTTTTGCTTGACGTGTGGGTGACTCAGCATTAGAACAAAAACAGAACGCAGGTTGTGAGTTCAGCGTTCTTTCTCCCTCGTTTGTTGCGAGAGCGTTCCCGTGGACCAGACGGCCTTCCCCTTTGCCCCACCTCCGTCGGTTCAACAGCGGATCTCGTCTTCAAGACTATTGACCAGGACGCGCCCCCGCTCTGTCCCGTCTCAGTCTTGCTGTAAAAGCCGGAACGGTGATTTGCCCGTCACCGTTCCGGCGCCCCCTATTGCCGTTCAGCCACCCTTTCTTCCAGTCCTTTCTCCGGTCCTTTCTCCGGTTCTGGCGCCATCGCCGCGTTCGGTTCTGATGCGGAGTGCGGTTTTGGCTGCTCCGGTTTTCCCTGCGGACGGGGATGCGCAGCCCTTCTTTAAAGTTCAGCCTGAAGTTTTGCCTGTGCCTGTAACGGTGCCTCATGAGCATTGTGCGCGGGGTGAGGGGAGCGATGGCAGTTCCCACAAGGCGGATCTTCTGGAAGGGCTGCGCGCGAAAATTCAAAAGATCGAGCGGCATCCGACCTATTCGCCGTCGCGCTCGGGCGAGGCTGTTGCGCCTTCGCTGCCGGTGGCAGGCGAGGCGGATGAAGCAGGCGCATGGCTGCTCGGTGCCCCTGCCATCGATCACAGGCTGCGTGGTGATGTTTCCGATGGCGCGGCGGGCCGGCGTGCTGGTCAACATGCTGGTCAGTTGGCAGGCGGTCTGGATACGGGCGGCGTGCATGAAATCAAGCCCGCGGTTGCGGAGGGTGGATGTGCGGCAGCGGCGCTGTCGGCTGTTGCACTGTCTTTTGCCGCGCGGCTGGCCTGCCGGCGTCTTTTTTCGCTTGAGGCTTTGCGATCTGGCGCGCGCGGCCTGCCAATCTTGTGGTGCCGGGTGTCAGCGGATTGCGGAGAACAAGGCCAGATCTACGGTCCGGGTTTATGGCCGCTCGGTATCGATCCCGCCCGCGTGCTGATCGTGACGCCGGCCAAACGCTCAGATGCATTGTGGGCGATTGAGGAAGCGCTGAAGTCAGGCGCGGTTGCCGGTGTCGTTGCGCAACTCGACGGGATCGAACTCACCCCGGCGCGGCGTCTTGCGCTGGCGGCGCGGGCCTATGACACGCCGTGCCTGCTGGCCTGGGAAATGAAGATTGGCGCGG
>CAYGRH010000008.1:0-24918 GCA_964352165.1 uncultured Hyphomicrobiaceae bacterium
GGCAAGACGATCCTCGAAGCTCAGCAGGTCGAAGACGTCGTCGCCTACCTGATGTCGCTGAAATAATTCATTGGAATTCGCCGCGTTTGTTGCCGGTTAGTCGGCGATCAATTCGGGGCGACGTTATCGCAATCAACAAATCCCGCGTACTTGGCCTCATGCCACCGCGGTTCATCTGAACGAGGAGAAATCCTGATGAAACTTTCCCGCCGAGACGCACTCATGCTGGGTGTAGGTGCTGCTGCCGTAGTAACATTCGGCGCCGCCCTGCCGCAGCCAGCCATGGCTGCCGCCAAAGTCGAAGACATCATTGCCGAGTTCACCGGCGGCAAAGAAGCCCAAGCCGGCAAGATCTCGCTGTCGACGCCTGAAATCGCCGAAAACGGCAACACGGTTCCGATCTCCTTCTCGGTCGAAAGCCCAATGACGGAAGACGATCACGTTGCAGCCGTCCTCGTGCTGGCCGATGGCAACCCGGCTCCTGGTGTGGCCACGTTCAACTTCACGGCCATGAGCGGTGAAGCCACGGCGAAAACGCGCGTTCGTCTGGCGAAGACTCAGAACATCATCGCGGTGGCGAGGATGAAAGACGGCTCCTTCTACATGGACAAGAAAGAAGTCAAGGTCACGATCGGGGGCTGCGGCGGCTAGAGCTGCGCACCGAAAACCCAGATCAATCGAACCGTTTCAATTTCGAATAAAGGGCCAATGACATGGCAGATCCAAAGCCCCGCGTGAAAGTGCCGAAAAGCGCGGCCAAAGACGAAGTAATCACGATCAAGACGTTGATCAGCCACGATATGGAGTCGGGGCAGCGCAAGGACCGCAAGACCGGCGAGATCGTTCCGCGCAAGATCATCAACAAGTTCACGGCGACGTTCAACGGGAAGGAAGTCTTCTCCGTCGATATCCTGCCGGCGTTCTCCGCCAACCCGTTCCTGGAGTTCACCGTCAAGGTTCCTGAGAGCGGCGATTTTGAGTTCAAATGGGTCGATGACGACGGCTCTGTCTATACGGACAAGAAGTCCATCAAGGTCGGCTAAGTCTGGCTCGGGATGGCGCGGCGCATTCGCATGACTTCAAAGACGCGCGCCGCCTTATCCATTTGCCCGATTGCAGGACCTAGGTCGCAGACCACAGAATTCGATCAATAACGAAACGCAAAAAAGCTAAATCCGGGAGGACACAGAGGTGCGCAAGCAAATCCTCACTAGACGCGTAAGCGGTGCCATCGTCGGCATCGGTGCGGCGGCGTTGGCGGCATTGGCGTTCGCGCCGGTTCAGCTGGCTGTCGCAGGCGGCCCCAACGACAACGAGTTGGTGATCGACGGCAACAAAATCGCGACCAAGGTCAAGGCGCCGGAAGGCTCGCCGTTTGATGAACTCTACTCCGGCTGGCGCTACCGCAGTCCAGAGACGCAGGCGCTTCAGGCCGACGATTTTGAAAACCCGGCTTTCCCGCTTGTCGAAGTGGGGGAAGCCAACTGGAACAAAGTCGATGGCAACGAGAACAAGTCGTGTGCAAGCTGCCATAACGATGCTGCTGAAAGCATGAAAGGCGTTCGCGCCGAAATGCCGAAGTGGAACGAAAAGGCCGGTAAACCTATGGCGCTCGAGCAGTATATCAATGGCTGCCGGACGCAGCGCATGGGTGCTGAGGAGTGGAAGTGGGAATCCGACCAGATGCTGGGGATGACGGCCTTCGTGGGCCTGCAATCGCGCGGTATGCCGATGAACCCGAAGACCGACGGGCCGATGCAGTCCTGGCACGACAAGGGCAAAGACATCTACTACACGCGCGTTGGACAGCTCGATCTGTCCTGTGCGAACTGCCATGAAAACTATAACGGCAAGTACATCCGTGCCGACCACCTGAGCCAGGGCAACATCAACGGCTTCCCGCTGTTCCGGTTCAAGTGGCAGGGCGTCGGGTCCATCCATCGCCGCTTCAAGGGCTGCATGAACAACATCCGGGCCACGCCGTATGGCGTTGGCGGAGATGAATTCGTAGCGCTTGAGCTTTACGTCGCTGCGCGCGGTAAGGGCCTTGCTGTCGAAACCCCAGCCGTTCGCAACTAATTCCAGACAACGTGGCAAAGCAGGGCTCGCCTTGCTTTGCCGCGAATGTGCTGACCGGACTATGTGTTGCGGCCTATCGAACTCAGGCTTGCGACCAAGCGAATGAGCAGCACTGTTTGTACCCCAAGAAGCCGGCACTAGAGCGGGTGGGGTTCATGGACGATTGGGCCGAAGGGCCCAGACAACCGGTTACGTTTTAGATGGCGATCGCGGGGACGAAAGTGCGCTAACGAGGGCGCAGTTGCGGCACCTGACGAGATCGGCTTGCCTGGTCCGCTTTATGATGGCGAATGAAGTGTCGACCATGGCCGATGTGGCTCTGCGCTCGTCCGGCTTTGGAAATGAATAGGGGTGAGGAGCCCAATCGGTCATGATTTCGAGGCGTGATTTTCTGCAGGCAGCGGTTGCGGCAAGCGCAATTGTCGGGGCAGGTGGCAGCGGACAGTGGACCGCGCTCGCCGCGCAGCAAAAACTCATGTCGCAGGATGATCTTCTGGCGTTCGAGCCGAAGGGCAACGTGACGCTGGTTCACCTGACCGATATCCATGCGCAACTCAAGCCGATCTATTTCCGCGAGCCGTCGGTCAACATCGGGGTGGGCGAGGTTAAGGGGCTTCCTCCGCACATTACCGGTAAGGCGTTCCTGGAAGCCTACAACATCAAGCCGGGTTCACCGGAAGCCTATGCACTTTGCTCCGAAGACTTCGTTGCGCTGGCAAACGATTATGGGCGGATGGGTGGTGTGGATCGCATCGCCACCGTTTTGAAGTCCATCCGTTCGGACCGCGACGACAACATGCTGTTCCTTGATGGCGGTGACACCTGGCAAGGCAGCTATACGTCGCTGAAGACGGAAGCGGCCGATATGGTCGAAGTGATGAATGCCCTGAAGCCGGACGCGATGACGGCGCACTGGGAATTCACCTACGGCACGGACCGCGTGAAGGAGATCATTGAGGGATTGCCGTTTGCATTCCTCGGCGGCAACATCTTCGACAACGAGTGGGAAGAGCCTGCGTTTGAATCCACCAAGATGTTCGAGCGCGGCGGCGTCAAGGTTGCCGTCATCGGGCAGGCATTCCCGTATCTGCCGGTTGCAAATCCGCGCTGGATGTTCCCGAAGCTGTCGTTCGGTATCCGTGAAGAACAAGTTCAAAAGAACGTCGATGAAGCCCGCGCGGCCGGTGCCGAACTTGTCGTGCTGCTGTCTCACAACGGGTTCGATGTTGACCGGAAGCTGGCGTCGCGTGTCAGCGGTATCGATGTCATTCTGACGGGCCACACGCACGACGCGTTGCCTGAGCCGGTCCTCGTCGGTCAGACGCTGCTGATTGCGACGGGTTCGCACGGCAAGTTCATTTCCAGGCTCGATCTGGATGTTCGCGACGGGGCCGTGAAGGGATATGCGTTCAAGCTGATCCCGATCTTTGCAGATGTCATCAAGCCTGACGCCGAAATGACTGCGCTAGTTGACAAGGTGCGCGCGCCCTTCGAGGCGGAGCTTGCGACGGTTCTGGGCAAGACGGATTCGCTCCTATACCGCCGCGGTAACGTCAACGGCACGTTCGATGACCTCATCTGCGATGCGCTGTTGCAGGAGCGTGAGGCCGATATCGCGTTGTCGCCTGGCTTCCGTTGGGGAACGAGTGTCCTGCCCGGGCAGGACATCACGACCGAAGACGTGTTCAACGCGACGGGCATGACCTACCCGGCAGCCTATCGCATGACCATGACCGGTGAGCGGCTCAAGGAAGTTCTCGAGGACGTGGCCGACAACCTGTTCAACCCCGATCCCTACTATCAGCAGGGCGGCGACATGGTTCGCGTCGGCGGCATGGGATATGCGATCGACGTTAACGGTGAGATCGGCGCTCGTGTCAGCGATATGACGCTGCTCAAGACCGGCGCGGCAATTGAACCGTCCAAGGAATACGTCGTGGCAGGTTGGGCGTCCGTCAACGAAGGTACGGAAGGCCCGCCGATCTGGGATGTTGTCAGCAACTACATCAAGCGGGTGGGGACGGTGAAACTCGAACCCAATACTTCGGTGAAGGTCACTGGCGTTTAGTCGTCTGCGAACGGGTAATGACTTTTGACCTGGGCGGGGATGAAAATTTTCCCGCTCACCGCTGAGACGAAGCAGCAAAGAGCGGAACGACTCTGAGGTCTTTGATTGGATGGAGGGCTCGGTGCAGGCCAACAACTCACCGCACTAGAGACAACACATTCAAATATTGCTATGTTGGAATTTAAGGCCGGACATTGGTCCGGTTAAACACTTGAAACATCAACTGCGAAGAAACGGGAGGCGATCCGTGACAGATAAAACGCAGGGTGGCGCGAAGGCCGGTTCCGGTAGCGGAGCAGGCAAAAAGTCGGGCCCCAAGGCGAGCCGTCGGGAAATGGTTTTCGGTGGTCTTGCCGCGACAGGTGCGGCAATCGCGGGGAGCGTGCCGGCACGTGCCCAGCAGGAGCCTGAAAAAGTCATCACCAAGCTGCCCGACTGGACGCAGAGCCTGGGGCAAGGCGTGGATGCCGCGCCATACGGGATGCCTTCGAAGTTCGAGGCCGATGTCGTGCGGCGCAACGTGGAGTGGCTGACGGCTTCGGCTGAATCGTCTGTGAACTTCACGCCGTTGCATAACCTTGAAGGTATCATCACGCCGAACGGTTTGTGCTTCGAGCGCCATCACGGCGGCATCGCCGAAGTAAAGCCATCCGACTTCCGCTTCATGATCAACGGTCTCGTCGAAAAGCCGATGGTTTTCACGATCGAGGATCTCAAGCGTTTCCCGCGGGAGAATAAAATCTTCTTCCTGGAATGTGCGGCGAACTCGGGAATGGAATGGCGCGGTGCGCAGCTCAACGGCTGCCAGTTCACCCACGGCATGATCCATAACGTCATGTACACGGGCGTATCGCTCAAGCGAGTGCTGGAAGAAGCCGGCCTGAAGACCAACGCCAAGTGGATTATGCCAGAAGGCGGGGACTCGGCTGGCATGAACCGCTCGGTTCCGATGGTCAAGGCACTCGATGACTGCATGCTGGCCTACGCCATGAACGGGGAAGCGCTTCGTCCTGAACAGGGCTATCCGCTGCGCCTCGTCGTGCCGGGCTGGGAAGGCAACATGTGGGTGAAGTGGCTGCGCCGCATCGAGGTGGGCGACATGCCGTGGCATGCGCGCGAAGAGACCTCGAAGTACACCGACCTCATGGAGAACGGTAAAGCACGCCGGTTCACGTGGGAGATGGATTGCAAATCGGTGATCACCAATCCATCGCCGCAGGCTCCGCTCTCGCACAAGAAGGGCTTCACCGTCCTGTCTGGCTGCGCGTGGTCGGGCCGTGGCACGGTGCAGCGTGTGGATGTCACCGTCGATGGCGGAAAGAATTGGCATCAGGCGCGGCTTGATGGACCGAGCCTCGATAAGTCGATGCACCGCTTCTACTACGAGTTCGACTGGGATGGTTCGCCGCTGCTTCTGCAGTCTCGGGCGATCGATTCGACGGGCTATGTGCAGCCGACGAAGAACGAACTGCGCAAGGCGCGCGGTTTCAGCTCGATTTATCACAACAACGGAATTCAGACCTGGCATATCAAGCAGAACGGCGAGGTGGAAAATGTCGAGATTTCTTAAGTTTGCCTCCTCAGCGGTCGCGGGCCTGATGATTGCTGGTGCGTTTGCAGCGCCGGCTTTGTCCGGGCAAGTCGGTCTAGGCCGCGAGGCGCTTCCGCAGGAAGTGGCGGCCTGGGACATTGATGTCCGCCCGGATGGCCAAGGTCTGCCTCCAGGCAAGGGGACGGTCGCGCAGGGCGAAGAAAAGTTCGCCGAACAGTGCGCGGCGTGTCACGGCGACTTCGGCGAGGGCGTAGATCGCTGGCCGGTGCTTGCGGGCGGCCGCGACACGTTGAAGTCGGACAACCCGGTTAAAACGGTCGGATCGTATTGGCCGTTTCTCTCGACCGTGTTCGATTACGTGCATCGCGCAATGCCGTTTGGCTATGCGCAATCGCTATCGAACAATGAGGTCTATGCGCTGACTGCCTACATTCTCTATCTGAATGACATCGTCGGCGATGACTTTGAGTTGTCAAAAGAGAACTTCACGTCCGTGAAGATGCCGAACGAGGCTAACTTCTTCGATGATCCGCGGCCCGATACGGCTCTCGTCACGCAGAAGGAGCCTTGCATGAAAGACTGCAAGACCGAGGTGAAAGTCACGGGCACCGCGCGTGTTCTTGATGTGACGCCTGAAGAAGGTGAGGCGGCTCAGGTCAAGGTTGACTGACGGACGCTTGCTGGCAGGCATCGATGGTTTCGATATCTGGCTCATGGCCGGAGTACCGAAACGTCATGCTATAAGATCGCATGAGGGCAGGCTGCTTGGCCTGCCCGTTCCGGTTTGGGAACTGGTTATGGTTTGAGGAGGCGAGGTATGCGGGTTTCATTGATGGTATTGGCTTTCGTTATGGCGACATTTGTTGGCGCAAGCGCAAGCCAGAAAATTCCCGATCAATATCCAGGCTCGCCTCTGTACGCCATGCCGCTGGAAGTGATCCCTGACGTCTGGTCGGCGATTGGGGCGACGGCGCCGCCGACGTATGAGAACACCGGCCACAACAACAACCTGTCTTTCATCATCACGGGCGATGGCGTTGTGGTTGTCAATGCCGGGGCGTCAAACGTGTTGGCCAAGGCGTTGCACGATGAGATCAAGTCGATCACCGACCAGCCGGTGAAGTTCGTGATCAATGAGAACGGCCAGGGGCATGCGATGCTCGGCAACGGATACTGGGTCGATCAGGGCGTGCCTGTTATCGCTCATGTCGATGCAGCTAAGGAATTCGAGGAGCGCGGACACGACATCCTGTTTTCCATGAAGGGCTATAACAAGGACAAGGCTGGCGATAGCCGTGTGCAACTGCCGACCGAAACCTTTGAAGACGAGCGCATCATTGATCTGGGCGGGATGCGTATCGAGGTGAAAAACCTTGGACCCGCGCATTCGCCGGGTGATGTCGTCGTGTGGTTGCCGGAAAAGAAACTCGTTATTTCAGGCGACATGTCGTTTCACGAACGGATGCTGCCGATCTTCGATGACACCGACACGAAGGCATGGGTTGAAAGCTGGGAAAACTTTGAGGCTCTGGGTGCGGTCTATGTGATCCCGGGGCACGGCCATCCCACGAACATGGATCAGGTGCGCCGGTATACGAAGGATTATCTTGTTTACCTTCGCGGTAAAATCCGCGAGCACATCGATGCAGGTGGCGGCCTGAAGGAGGCGTTTCACGTCGATCAGTCGCCATACAAGCGGCTCGACACATTCGATGAACTGGCAACCAGGAATGCCGGCCGCGTCTTTCAGCAGATGGAATTCGAGTAAAACCGAGATTGGCAAAATCGCTGCCGCGTCATGCGCTGGCCGATGCATTGTACCTTGCAAAGCCTGCTTCAAGGTCGGCTTTGAGATCATCCACATGCTCAAGTCCGATATGCAGTCGCAGGGCTGGTCCTTCGGCTGTCCAAGTCGTGGCCGTGCGTGATGATTGCGGATCGAATGGCAGGATGAGGCTTTCAAAGCCGCCCCAGGAATAGCCCATTCCGAAAAGTTCGAGGTCGTCGACGAGGGCTGCCAGGGACTTCTCTGGAGCCGGTTTCAGGACAATGCTGAAGAGGCCCGATGCGCCCTTGAAGTCGCGTTTCCAAAGTTCATGGCCGGGGCAGCTCGGCAGTGCCGGATGCAGTACGGTTGCGACTTCCTCGCGTGCTGCTAGCCACTTGGCCATCTCGAGGCCGGAGCGGTAATGGCGTTCCAGTCGGACGTCCAGCGTGCGAAGTCCACGTTGGCCGAGGTAGGTTTCTTCCGATCCCGGACAGGTGCCGAGGGATTCCTTGGCGCGGTTGACATGCTTTGCTGCTCTCGCATTGGCGGTGACGGCACCCAGCATCGCGTCAGCATGGCCGACGATGTACTTCGTGGCGGACTGGATCGATACGTCCACCCCATTTCCGATGGCATCGAAGTAGAGCGGGCTTGCCCAGGTGTTGTCCATCAAGACCCACACATCGCGCGCGGCGGCTGCCTTGGCGATTGCCGGGATATCCTGAACCTCGAAGGTCTGTGAGCCGGGGCTTTCGGTGAAGATCAGAGTTGTGTTGTCTTTGATCAGGTCGGCGATGCCTGCTGCAATCATCGGGTCGTAATAGGTGGTGGAGACGCCCAATGCTTTGAGCATGTGATCGCAGAATGCGCGGGTTGGCTGATAGACGCTGTCAGTCATCAGAATGTTGTCGCCGGACTTCACGAACGCGAGGATTGCCGTCGTCACGGCCTGCAGTCCTGATCCCGTCAGAATTGTCTGCTCTCCGCCTTCTAGACTGCAGATGGACTGCTCCAGTCCGACGGTGGTCGGCGTGCCGCGCCGGCCGTAGGTAAAGGGTTGGTTTCGCGTCTTTAAGGTGTCTAGCGTCGGAAAGACGACGGTTGATCCGCGATAAACGGGCGTATTGACGAAGCCGTAGTTCTGCGCAGGATCCCGGCCCTCATGGGCCACACGCGTGGCTGCATGTTTCGGCTGATCCGGGGTCTTTTTGCTGTCGCTCATCTCAGTCGCCTTCGCTGTCTATCATGCCGCGTCTGACCCAGATCAATCCCCGCGTCAAGGTCTTGACCTTAGCTGTGCAACGCGAGATGACCTTCGCGGATCGCCATGATGGGGGATGGGAACTTGATGGCAGTTGCGGGAGCCTGTCTCAGGCTTACGCCAAAACAGAACCTACACCATTAGAGCTTTAACCGGCGAAGGATTGCCTGCCGGGGACCAATGGGACGCAGGGCTGCGGGTTTTGTTGCGCTTCGCCGTCTCGTGCGTCCAGACATAGAAATTTGACTGAACTGGAAGACTCCATTGAACCTCTGGACGATTGCGCGGTTGATCAGGCTGGCGCTTGCCATTGCGACGGGAGCAGTGGGGGTAACGCTCGTTTCCACGGCAGACGTGGGCGCCACTACGTTGGATGATGTGAAGGCGCGCGGGTTCGTCGTGTGCGGACTGAGTGCGGATCGGCCCGGGTTCTCCACTGCTGATCGGAGCGGCGCGTGGAAAGGTCTCGACGTTGATTTTTGTGGCGCGCTGGCAGCGGCGGTTTTTGGCACGAAGAGCGCGGTAAAGAACGTGGCGGTCAAGGATGCCGAGGCGTTCTCCATGCTGGCAAGGGGTGATGTGGTTGTTGTGGTTTCGGGTGCGCCTTGGACGTTGAGCCGTGACACGTTGCTGGGTGCCCGTTTTGTCGGGACGTTGTTTCATGACGGACAAGGCCTGCTTGTGCCTCGTTCTCATGGAGTGTCGAGCGCGCTTGAACTATCAGGAGCGTCGATCTGCCTTCTGCTCGGGACGCGAAGTTCGTTGGGCATCAATCACTACTTCGATGCCAAGAACATGAAATATCAGCTTGTGACATCCGAGCGCTGGCCGGATGTCGTGAAAGCCTATGAGGCGGGTGGGTGCACGGCACTGACCGGAGATATCTCTGCGCTCGCGCTTGAGCGTTCGCGGTTTGCAAATCCGGATGATCATATCCTATTGCCAGATTCTCTTTCGCAGGTGCCGCGAGGACCAGTCATTCGCAAGGGAGATGACGCTTGGTTTTCCGTCGTGCGATGGGTGATGATGGCGATGATTTCCGCTGAGGAGATGGGGGTCCGGTCCGACAACGCGGATTCGATGCGCAACTCTCCTTCGGAAGATGTGCGGGCCCTATTGGGGGTTGATGGAGATCTTGGCAGGTCAATGAACCTGCCGCGCGATTGGGCTTTTCAGGTCATCCGGCAATTGGGGAACTACGGCGAGGTGTTTGAACGGCACCTGGGTCAAAGGACGGCGTTTGGCCTTAAGCGGCGGGCGAATGCGCTTTGGAGCGACGGTGGTCTGATGGTGGCTGCACCTTTGCGCTAGTTTGTCGGGGCATCGACTGGGAGCTGATCCGGGCTCTATTTTGGTGCCGTGACTGGCTCTGTTGAGGCGATTTGCGTTGAATCTTAACAGGCTCTGTTAGGCTGATTTTTCTGGGAAAGAGTGGGGCTTTTCGTATGATTCCAGAGCTTTCGCTAACAGGTCCGATCGGCTGGGGCTTGCTGTTGGCGCCGCTTGTGGTTTTACTGGCGACCGCTTTGTTGACGCAATGGAGCTGGGGGAGCGCGAGAGCTGCAGCTTTCCGGAGTGTCAATCGGGTTCAACAAACCCCAAGTGGGCCTATTCCGGCATCGTCGTCCGGTGCCGGTCCCCAGGAGGGAGTGTTGGCACGAGAAGGACCGGCAATCGCTGAACCTTCTTTGCTGGTGGCAGGGCACGCGGATACGGCGGAGCCCGGAGGGACGTTCGAGCAGGACCCTGGACCTGCCGTTACGGGCACTACGGAGACAGGCGAACATCAAAGGCAACCTGCTATTTCCGCTTCAGGCGGCAAGCCGCAAGGCGTCGAACGCGCATCGACCGTTCGCCGGGTGTTTGCCGTGCGCGAACTGATTGCGGATGCGGAAAAAACCGGGGACCGGAAAGAGCTCGCCAAGCTCTGCCTTTCGCAGGCTCGCTATCTGCGCGAAGGCGGAGAGATCCGCGAGGCGGGTGATCTGGCCAGGAAGTGCATTCTTATCGCGATTGAGATGCGGGATGATCACTTGCACGCGCAGGGTCGCCTTGAACTCGGCGACATTGCCGAATCGCTGGGCGATCTGACCACGGCCTGCGAGCATTGGCAGATGGCAAGGTCTTTATTCACGGACGTCGATGAGCATCAGCGCAGCGAGGCTGCCGAGCAGCGCATGTTGAAGCGCGGCTGTCCTACCGATTGGGTTCTGACCGACTTCTAAAAGATGTGGTGGAATGGGCAAGGCGCTGCGTTTCGCAAACCTGCGGTTTGGCAAGATAGTGCCAGACACTGAGCGCTCAACATTCACAACACTCATCTCAAGCCAAGCTACTGTTTGAGCACCTCGATGCGAACGAACTGGCCATTTTCCACGCTGAAGGGCTGTTGGTAAGCGCGCCCGCCGGATGTGGCCGTCACGATGTATGGGCCTGGCGCCAAAATGTGTGTGGGAAGCGCGCCCACCGATTGTTTGACGACTTCCCCGCCCGCAGTGGCGACCTTCCATTGCGTGCCAGGGAGCGCTTCTCCGTCCGGCCTGTCAGTGAGCTTGAACGTGACCTTGGCGGCAGAATGTGAAATGGCAGCCTCAGTCAATTTGCCAGCCTCGACTGTGATGTCTGCGTTGATGGTTGCGTTGGCGTCGCCATAGCGCGAAACGATATGGTAGATGCCGGCATTGAGCCGCATGATGAGGCCGGGTTTGGCGTTGCTTAGAATAACCGCGCGGTTTCCGGACTGGTCCGCTTCACCCTCGAAAATGTCATAGCTCACAGCATTTTCAGGTGCCTCGTCTTGTCCGATCTGGGCCTTGAGCCGGAAGCCACCAGCGTTGATGACGAATTCTTCGGCGGTGTGTTCGCCCGCTTTCACAGTAACCTTGCGGTTCAGGTAGGCACGGCCGAAGGCTGCGTTCACGATGTAGTCGCCGGCCTTGAGTTGAACGGACGGACTTGCGCGGCGCTGCGTTGAGACAAGCTCCATCCGGCGCGAGTTTGAGCCGCGCTCGGGGCTGGCGTAAATGCGCCAAACGATACCGCGATCGATGCGGGGGCCGTCTGTGATCAACAGTGCGGTTAGTTTGACCTTGCCGGAGTCAGCATCGGAATTCTCGGGGGCTGCGTTCGCGGCGTCTGCCGGTTCGGGTGCGGTGGTTCTTGGAATGACCGTGGTGTTGAATTGCGGCGCGGGCTCGCCAGCAGGGGCTTGCGTATCGACCTGCCATCCTTGCGCGGTCTTTGCAGCTTCGGTTGCCAATTGTTCAGCGCTTTGTGACATGGCGGGCGAAGACGTCAGCGGATGCAGAACCAGGGCCGAAACCAAAACCAGGGCCGGAGCTAGCGCGAGGACAGCCCGCGGATGTCGCACGCGACTACGATGACCGCGGCGCGCATTCGGAATGCGTGACATCAAATTCAGAGTGGCTGGTCGATGGCGAAACAGACCGGGCAGCATTGCAACCCTCATACATGGGACACTTCACGAGACAGTCCAATTTTGGACCGAATAAGCAGGCCGGTTGCGGACAATTACATATTGCGTCTACTGGCTAACGGTATTTGCGCCCGATTATAGCGCGGCGTTGTATCGTTCCACAATGAGTGGGCTTCATGCCAAGCGGGTGCAACCCCGATGCGTTGATTTGGACGACTGGACGTGACCTCCGCGATACGCAGTCGCCAGCTTCTAAGTCGTCAGTTTTATTCAGCATTCAAGGCGATTGTGCGCCGCTCTCCGGTTTGCAGCGCGAAGGTCGTTTCAAACACGCCGCCGCGCGTTTCGCAGCGAACGAGGTAGCGCCCTGGGGCAAGGATCGCGGAAGGCGCGTAGCGGTTCGTGCGCCAGATGATATCGCCTGCAGCGCTGCGGATTTCCCAAAAGCGATCTGCATAACGGGCTGCCTTCGCTCCTTCCAGTTCGAGGGACAATCGCGCCGCGTTGGCAGTCAGGTCGAGGGTTTGCTCCGCGCCAGAAGTCAATTCGAGCGTGCGCGTCGCGGTGACATTTCGTGCGCCCACTTCGGCGGTGACAGTGTACCGGCCGGGTGGCAATTGGAACAAAGGCGCGCGTGCGCCGCTCCAGGCAATGGGGGCTTGCGTATCGCCGAGCGACCGGCTGACCCGATAGAGGACGTTGAGATCGTTTCCTGCGATCGCGGGGTCCACGCTCGTCGTGACGCGCAGGCTTGCAACATTCAGGTCGAGGTTCGCGCTCACCCGGCCGCCTGCACCTACGGCGATCAGTTTCTGAGAGGTTGCCGATCCGGCTCGTGCCGTCACGTAATAGGTTCCGGCTGGCAGCATGAACGAGGCGGAGGGCGAGGCCGAGCGTCGCACTTCACGGCGACCCGACGGATTGTCAGGATCGTCGACGAAAATGGTTATGATGATGCTGCTTTCTGATGCACTCGCGCGTTCGCCTGGGTTGGAGACCTGCAGTCCGGCGACAGTGATGTCGACTGTTCCGTATCGGGATAACGGAGTGATTTTCTGTCGGCTGCCTGATTCGACGCTGACCTTCGTGACGTCGCGCGCGCTTCCGAGTTGGGCCGTGATCCAGTATTCACCCGACGGGAGGATCAGTTCGCGGCCTGAGCCCGAGCGCAAGGCGATGGGCGCTCCAGCGGAATTCGATGAACCTTCGGCTGTTGGTGACACAGTGACGATAATATCGCCGATGGTCCCCGAGGCGGCGGCGCCTGTATTGGCAAGCTGTATGGCGCCGGCGTCGAATGCGATCGCGCGGCGAGTCGCTCCTACCTTCGCGATAGCTACGTCTGATGATGCGGTTGCCAGCCCATAGCGAGCATCGATTCGATACTTGCCAGGCTGTAGGGGGACAGTGAATTGGGCCTCGGCGACGTCGAGGAGGGGCGGGGCCGTATCGGTTTCACCCTCCTTGCGGATCTGCCAGCGAACGGGACCGTCGATTTTGGTTCCAGCGTTGCCGAGCGTTGCAGACAAGATGAGGCGCGGCGGACCGGTCTCGTCTTCATTCGCTGGTTTCGCCGGTTGCTTTTCGGTTTCGGGAGCGGCTTTTTTCGCGGTCGCAGGGTCGGCGTCGAGCATTGCCAGTTTGACAGCCTCGCTTACGGCCTGATCGAGACCGTCAGCATTCGTTGCTGCAAACACCGATCCTCGCAGGCTTTCGGCGATACAAGCGGTTTTCGGCAGGTCGGCATCATCAATCCCGATGGAAACGAGGTGTGCGGTCAGCTTGGGATGTGAGCGGGCAAGTTCGGCTGCCTGTGCGCATGGGTCGGTGTTGCAGTTGTCGGGGCCGTCGTGGATCAAAATGATGGTCGATTGCGAGTCCGGCGTAAGCACCTGGGCTGCCCTGGCGAGAGCCAGTGTAATGGGGCCCTTGCCCTTGGGGTTTAACCTTTCGAGCGGCGCAAGGAGTGTGTCGGGCGATTGGGCGGCAGGGGGTGTTGTGACGTCTGCGACAGAGCAACTGCGGCCGAAGACGACGAGGCCGGTTTTTACCGCCGCGTCTAGTTGGCCGGAACCGCTTGAAAGAGCATTACGCAAGGCTTCGCGGGCGATCTCGAACTTGGGATTCCGGTTGCCTTGAAGATTGCCCCACATCGAGCCTGAACTATCGAACAGAACCATCAAGGTTTTGCCCGTTGGGGCCGGCTGGGCGGAGGCAACTATTGAGGTTGCGAGGGCTACGGCAACCAGACTGGCGAGGAATTTAAGAGGCGTACTCAAAATGGGCGTGGCTCGATTCAAAAAGGGCGTGGCTAGGCGCATGCCACAGATGTGGTTCCTGGCTGAATGCGCGCATGCAGATGGCTTAGCCGCCAAGCCTATAGCCGCCGTGCATTCGTTGCCCCCCGAATTCATCTTCCGATCTCTCCGCATGGGCGCGACTGCGCGTTCGAATCGAGATGGCGCATCGTAACTGCGTGGGCTGCATTCGTGCGCATAATCGCGAACGGCTGACATCGCCAACCGCAAGAACCCAATTGGGCCTGCCGGCTGCAATTCGGATTTTCGTTCTGCCCACTTCGCCACGGCGTAGATTGTAGCAGAAGCCGTTTTGCGATAGCGAGTGTCATCGGCGTCAGGCGACAACTTTTGGTTCAGTGTTCCCCTGGCGATACGCAAGTCTCGAAGGGGTCAAACTGGAATGACGGAAACGGATGTGATCGGATTCTTAGGCACCCGCCGCTCGGTGAAGGCGCATATGCTTAGTGAACCGGGGCCTGATGCCGGGCAACTCGACATGTTGATTAAAACCGCCTCGCGCGTTCCCGATCACAAGAAGCTCGCTCCGTGGCGGTTCATTGTGTTCGAGGGGGACGCGCGCGCGCGGATCGGGGAGGTCTTCGCCAGCACCTGCGCGCACGAAGAACGGGATGCACCCTCTGAGGTGCGGCTTGAGACAGAACGTCAACGGTTCATGCGGGCACCCATCGTGGTCGCCGTCGTTTTCAGCCCAAAGGATAAGCCGGGTGTTCCGGAACAAGAGCAGATGCTGTCGACGGGTGCAGCCGGTTTCAATTTGTGCCTGGCGGCTAATGCGCTGGGGTTTGGGACATGCTGGCTGACGGAGTGGATCGCATACAGCCCGAAGGTTCATGCAGCATTGAGGGTGGCAGAACACGAACGGATCGCGGGCTTCGTCTATATCGGCACTGCGATCGAGCGGCAGTCCGACCGCGACCGGCCGGCGGTTGGCGAGATCATGACGCGATGGACGGGTTGAGAAGGGCGGCGGGCCGTTGCGTTGAAAATGAGTGTGCTCAAAACTGAAGCGAACCCGCTCTAGTAGCGGAACTGTTCGGCGAGGATGCGCTCATCGAGATTGTGGCCTGGGTCGAACATCATAAACAGATTGATGTGCTGGGATTGCTCGATTTCCACGCGCTGAACGTCACGGGTTTCGTAGTGGTCGGCCACCGCGCTGACCGGGCGTTTCACCGGTTCCAGGACCTCAATCGAGATGCGTGCGGTATTCGGCAAAAGTGCACCGCGCCAGCGCCTTGGGCGGAATGGGCTGATCGGGGTCAGTGCCAGCAGGGGCGCCTTGATGGGTAGGATCGGGCCGTAGGCCGAGAGGTTGTAGGCTGTAGACCCGGCGGGCGTTGCGATCAGGCATCCGTCGCAGATCAATTCCTCCATGCGGATTTTGCCGTCCACCGAGACGCGGAGCTTTGCAGCCTGATAGATTTCGCGGAACAGAGAGACCTCGTTGATGGCGAGTGCCTTGTGGGCTTTTCCTGCGCGATCGTAGGCGAGCATCGTCAGGGGGTGGATTGTTGTCAGTTCCGCGGCCGCCAGTCGTGCTGGTAGGTCCTCTTCGGAATATTCGTTCATCAGGAAGCCGACCGATCCCCGGTTCATGCCGTAGATCGGGGTGTGTTCGTTCATGTGGCGGTGCAGGGTTTGCAGCATCAACCCGTCACCTCCCAGGGCGACGATCGCATCGGCTGCATTGACTGGTGCATTGCCGTAGCGGTGTGCGAGACGGCGCATGGCGTCGCGAGCCTCGGGGACTTCGCTTGCAACAAAGGCGATGCGGTCGAAGGTCTTGTCGGTTTGGGTCATTGCACCGGCTTTGTGTCTTTAGATGTGAAAGTGATTGGTCGTGGATCTCGGATTGATGCCTGCCGCTGCTCTGCAGGTTTGCGGGGCTCAGGACGAATGAATGTATGACGTTAAACGCCGCTTCGGTTTTTTCTGGCGCTATTGCTGACATGTTTTGTGGCGCTTGGCCTGATGGGAGGCGCTCGACCATAGTAGATTGCTACCATACCGAATTTGAAGCGTTGTGCGTGCGGAGGCCAGAAACATGAGCGATGACGATGAATTTGCATTCGTATATGCGACGTTTCCCGACTTGGCTTGTGCTGAGCGGATTGCAGGCGAACTGATAGCCCGGCAGTTGGCGGCGTGCGTCAATATTCTTCCAGGGATGGTGTCGCTCTACCGGTGGCAGGGCGAGATCGAACGCGGCGAGGAAGTCGTAGCGATTTTCAAGACGCGGTCTGGATGTGTCGATGGGCTGATCGCAGAGGGCGTGCTCCGGCATCCCTACGAGACGCCGGCCTTTGTCGTGATTGCGGTTAAAGGCGGGGCACGCGGTTATCTGGACTGGCTTGCGGCTGAGACCGTGGGCACGCCGTGATTGCAACGACGCGCGTCATGCGCAATTGCCTGCACCGTCGTCCGGTCTCAGATTTCCATGCGAGCAGGCCCGAGCCGCGGGCGCAAGAACGGCCTCAGAATACGGTATCGCCGAATGCCTGACGAAACAGTGCGCGCTGGCGCGAAGCCTTGCTGTAGCGGCGCTTCTTTGCGGAAGTGCGCTTCTGTTTCTTGCGTTCGGCTTTTCTTGCGGATTTGGTTTTGGACTTGCGCACGGCAGCCTTGCGCAAAGCCGCGCGTCTTTCCTTGGCCTTTGCACCTGTGTCGGCCTGGCTCGATGTGCTGACAGACGGCAGTGCTGAGACGCCGGGCGCGCGTTCACGGGCGCTTACCTTGGAGGGCACTGGGCCGCCCACGGTCATGCGGCCGGGAAGGGGGGCGCGCCTAGACGCGGTTTTCGTTTTGGCGCGACGGGGTGAAGTTTTGGCGATGCGCTCGCGGTAATCGTCAATCTGGATGTTGCGGGATGCGAGTTGCGGACGCGGCGGTGTGATTGGTTCTGCGGTGACGCTTGAAGGCGCGAGCCGGCCTGCGCGATTGATCGAAGCGGTTGTTATGGGTGCGGTTTTTGAAACCCGGGTTGCCGAACGATGGACAGGGGTTCGGGGCGGGGCGTGCGCGATGATCTCGTTTGCCCGGCAGCGTCCGTCCTGAGTTTTCGCATAGCCAACGGAACAACTGGTGGAGCACGAAACGTCGCGATGGGCATCGAGCAGCGCGAGTTGGATGTAATCCGCCTCATCCGTCGGCAGGGATGCGTTCACGCGGCTCATGAATTCTGTCATGGCCCGTTTAGAGCCTGGGCCCCAGTCGCCGTCGACGTCGCCGTAGTAGCAGCCAAGCTGTTTCAGCTGGCTCTGAAGGTCGCGGATCAACTCGAAGCGCGCACTGTCGTTTACGGGCTTAAGCGCCTTGCTGCCAGCAACTGGCGTGCGGTCGTAAGGATTTGCCTTCACGACAGTCGCCCAAGATGTGGGCTGGATAAGTACAGCGTGTGGGGCGGTGGTCGCGGGCTGAGCGCCAGAGTTGATGCTGGCAGCCTTGACGGGGTGTGCTGCGTTCGCAAGTGCGCCGACGCGGTTCAGATTTTCGGGTTGAGGTGTGAGGCGCGCCTGCGTTTTCGTGACGATTGGGGCGCTGTGCGAGTAAAGCGGCGTATCGGAAACGTAGCTCGTACCGGCTGCAGCTGGGGTAACGACGTAATGGGCGTCATGTCCGGCGGGCGAAAGGATGCGCGTGAGATCAGCGATGCGCACCTGGCGGTCGATGTCGTCAGGAGAATATACGTATGCACCCAGGCTGACGCCCAAAAGCAGAAGGCAAATACCGAACAGACCACGCATTTTGCCGCTCCAACGCGATTAAGACCTAACGAGCGCCTACAAGTTACTAAGCAGCCGTAGACGCGACAGTTGGCGATTTCGATCACTGCGAAGGCACATCCTCCGGATCGAATTTCACACGGCTCAACTCAGTGGCTTCCGCGGAGCCCTTGCCTTTGCTCACCGACTGCCCCGGCACAAACCTCTGCCAGAACCTTTGCAAGATTAAGCCCACCGCATGCGCCGTGGAACTCCGTTTACCGAGAGGATCTCGTCCTCACGAGTGCGGATCGCTCGAAGTCCTTCCGCTTTGTTCATCAGCCATCGGTTTATCCCGATCGTTTCCGGGCGCTAACGAATTGATCAAACTTCCAGATAGACTGTAGGACGTGAACGGCGCATTGACCACCGGTTCAGTTTGAAACACAGCTTCTTTTCTTAATCGGGATACGAAAAACACACAACCCAAAATAGAGCAATTGAACTGACTTCGCGTATTTGGTTGCGCAGAGTTTGGCGATGCTTTGTTTGATGATGGAGCCAGCATCATATTGAGGAATGCGTTTCTGGCTCCGACGGCTGACGTGTCAAATTGGTCACACGCTGACGCGCTGCCGGCCCCGTTGTGGTTGAACACAAGCCGCGTGCCTGTTGAGAACCCAGGGCTCGCTCGTGTACAGCGTGTGGAAAAACCAATTGGCATGCCAACGGGTTCGCCAACTGGCGGCGAAAGCCTCACTCGGGCTGGCCGGACTACTTTCCTGATTCCCTTAACAATTCATAACGAATCGCATAGCGTTTGGAGCTGAGGGGGTTTGTATTGCGTCTCTAAGAAGTAATCCTCAGCCGATTGCACAACTTATTCACAGCGGGTTTCAAGCGGCGAAAGCCGCGGTGAATAAACTGAACGCAAGGCATGAGGGATCCGGCTCTCAGCGCGTCGTTTTGGTCACACTGATTTATCTGCCAGGTACCGTTTTGGGGATGGTCCTGGACGCTCACAGATGGATTGAGGGTGAACATTTTTCGACGGGCTAGGTTTGGCGTCGGGTTCGGGTTGTCTGTCTCCTCTCGGCAGACCGCGTGCGCGTGGTTGGCGGTTTTTCCGCGTCAGGCCAGCCCATTCAAAGGAGAGGGCAATGAGACATGCCTTAGGTGTATTGGGGATTCTGGCGGCGGGGGTGCTACTCGTAGTGTCCGCGGCTATGAATTATCGTTTTGGTCTTAGCCTCGGGAAGTCCGAGCTCGATGGCCAGATCTATGGAGCAGCCAGCGCTGCGGCCGATTGTATGAAAGCGCTGGTGCCGTTTTTCTTGTTTGCCGCAATTAAGAACAAAGCTTGGAGCCAAGCCATCGCATCGGTGATGGTATGGTTTGTGGTCACGGCATATTCGCTGACCTCAGCCTTCGGCCATGCTGCGTTGAACCGCTTTGATGTTGCGGGGCAGCGTGCTCATGAATCTCAGGTTTATTCTGACACGCGGGCCGATATGGCTCGTGCGAAGGAGCAGTTAAGCTGGATACCCCAGCATCGACCTGCTCAAGCCGTCAGTGCTGAGATCGCAAGTCTGAAGGAAGAGCGTCGATGGAACTCGACCAAGAGCTGTGCAGATGCGACTGCCAAAAAGAGCATCGATTTCTGCCAGCAATATCATGGTCTGGTTGCCGAGCTTGCCTCAGCAGAACAGGCGGTGGCGCTGGAAGCGCGCATTGCCGATGCCCAAGCTAAGCTTGGAAGCATCAATGGCGGTACTGTTATGGCAGAAGCCGATCCGCAGGCAGCGGTTCTGGCCAAGCTCGCCGGGATGAAAGTCGAGGACGTTCAGTTGGCGATGACAGTGTTCATTGCGCTACTGCTCGAGATCGGCTCCGGTTTTGGCATGTACATCGCCTTTAGCCAGTGGCGGATCTATGATCGTCACGCGCCACCTGCGCCAGTCATGGCGACGGTGAGTGCCGCTGCGGCAGCGGTACCAGTGGTAGAAGAAGAACCTTCTGCTCCTGTTGCGATTGAAAAGCCGCGTTCTGGTGCCAACGACAACAGGTCTGTTGCGCCCCAGCGACTGGTCGCTCCCGAAAACGACGTGGAGCGGTTCTATAAAGGAAGGATCGAAGCTCAAGATGGATCGAGTCTTACAGCGACTGCACTCTATGAAGACTACTGTGCATGGTGTGAAGAGCAGGAAAAGGAGCCACTAGCACTGCCTACTTTCGGACGCGAGTTCGGTGAGTTGGGCGTACAGAAAGCCAAGATTGCAGGAAGAATCCGGTATATCGGTATTGCTTTAAGATCCGGTCAGGGCCTCGAGGAGGATACCAGACAAATTGCCTTCGGCTCGAAGGCCGCCTGAGACCCAGGCGTTGTGAAAGGCCCCGCGAGGGGCCTTTTGCTTTTTGAGAATTCAGACATGAAAAAGGGGACGGCTGGCGCCGTCCCCTTTTTCGTTTGCTTTCGTGTCTTGGCTTACTGCATCAGCTTTACGCCAGCCTGTCCGGCGTGAAGTTGGCGGCCGATTTCGCTGAAGGCTGCCCGAAGCTGCTGCCCGTTATAGGGGAAGAAGTACTTCGTGTTGTCAGTTGCGCAGTTCTTCAGAAGCGTTTCCTGACTTGACCCCTGCGAGATGCCGAAGCCGACGGAGTAGACGACTACTCCTGAGTTCTTCATCTGCGTGCAGAGTGCGGCGGCCTGGTTCTTGGAGGAGCCGTTTTCGGCGTTACAGTTGATCGTGCTGTCGTTCACGCCCTTGCAGTGCTCGGTATTGTAGTCGCCGTCCGTCATCAGGATGGTTGCCTTGATGAGCTTGTCTGTATCGGGGGCTTCGGGTTTTGAAGCTTCCGGCCAGACTGGAGCCCATTTGTCCGAGACCATGTACCAGGCCATGGACGTTCCAAGGTGGCCGGCGGTGCCGCCTCCCGTACCGAGGCCGTTCACAACGTTACGCAGCATGGTCTCGTTGGTCGACAGAGGGACTATTTCCTGCGATGGGACGCACGAAGTGCTCGAGCGATAGACGCGCCCCAGGTAGGCCTGTGTCGGAGGAGCGTCGGTATAAGCCTGCGAACCGGTACGCTCGGAAACGCAATTCGTGATGTTCCAAGTCTTCCAGTTGTTGTTGCGATCCCGGAATTTGAACTTCTTCCGGCCAGGAGTTTGGCTGGTTCCGTTTGGCGTTGACCCGCGGAACGCTTCGGCATAGTCGCCGACGTTGACGCTTTCGGAGAATGGGGCGAGCGCGATGCGGCTGGCTCCAGCTGCCATGTTGACGCGGAAGATGTCGAGGAGGTCGTTTGCGGCTTCCTTCATCGAGTCGATTTTCTTTACGCCGCCGACCTTGTCGTTCATCGAGCCGGTCACGTCGAGCATCAGGGACAACTCCAGCTTCTTGCCGGAGAGCTGAGCCGTCGATGTTACTTCCAGCGGGATCGATGGAATACCGACCAGTTTCAGAATCGACGTGTTGATGTTGGCCTGGAGCACCGGTGTGACCGAGTTCGAGACCGTGCTGATGCCTGCGGTTTGAAGCGTGAGCTTATTGCCGGACGGCGGAGTTGGTGCCTGGGTGCCGTCGGTTGGAGGTGCATTCAGTTCCAAGCCGTGGTTTTCGATCTCTGCGGAGATGTACTTGCGCAGGCGCGTTTCGGCCGCGGCAACATCGCCTGTGGAGGCGTATTCCATGGCGGACGACACGGCGGCGGCGTCGATGACGTTTTGCATTTCAGTTTGAACGGAAATGGCTTTGCCGAAGTCAACGGCGGCACCGGTGATTGCGAGCAGGGGGATGGCCATCAATCCGAACACAGGCGCAACGTTGCCGCTCGTGTTGCGGAAGAATCGCGTGCAGGGGATAGTGCGCGCCGACGGCGCTGAGGCAGGGGATTTGTTCATCGGGGTAAACCTCAAAAGAAACACCATCAGGTGTCTGATGAAGCACTTTTGCCCGGAATTTGCTCTGAAACCTTTTCGATGCTTGCGAAAATTTTATGCAATGGCATTTTTGAATTCGCGAAAAATCAACTGGGATAAAAAGTTGCTAATTGCATCGTTTTAAATTGTTTCGGTTTTTGAGTTGCTGGGTTTGCTGCCGTTAATGTTTGCCGGGCCACCTCTACCCTTCTCTCCTCTCTGTTCCTCTCTTCTCCCCGTTTGGCTTTTCATCGCTTGCTGGTCAAAAAGGAAAGGGAGCCCAAGGCGTGCCTCAGGCTCCCTCTTGTTTGTTGCCGTTACTGGGTCAACTGGACGCCGGCCTGACCGGCGTGGAGTTGGCGGCCGATTTCGCTGAAGGCTGCCCGAAGCTGCTGCCCGTTATAGGGGAAGAAGTACTTCGTGTTGTCAGTTGCGCAGTTCTTCAGAAGCGTTTCCTGACTTGACCCCTGCGAGATGCCGAAGCCGACGGAGTAGACGACTACTCCTGAGTTCTTCATCTGCGTGCAGAGTGCGGCGGCCTGGTTCTTGGAGGAGCCGTTCTCGGCGTTGCAGTTGATGGTCGAGTCGTTCACGCCCTTGCAGTACTCGGTGTTGTAGTCGCCGTCCGTCATCAGGATGGTGGCCTTGATGAGTTCGTCCGGGTTAGTCGGCTCAGGCTTGGAGGCTTCCGGCCAAACCGGGGCCCAGCGATCGGAGACCATGTACCAGGCCCAGGCGGTGCCGATGTGGCCGGCCGTGCCGCCACCGGGGCTGAGGTTGTTGATCACGCTGCGAAGGGCTGCTTCGTCGGACGACAATGGCACGACCTCACGTCCAGGAGTGCACGAGGTGCCGGTGCGATAGGCACGACCGAGATATCCCATGCTTGGCGGGGCATCTGTGTACTTTTCGGGGCCGGTACGTTCGGTTACGCAGTTGGTTATCTTATAGGTCTTGGTATTGTTTCTGCGATCCTTGAAGCGGAACTTGAATTTTCCAGGCGTCCAGCTTGTGCCACTTGCGTAGCTTCCGCGCAGGGCCGTCGCGTAGTTGCCGACGTTGACCGCTTCAGAGAACGGAACCAGCGCAATGCGGGTCGCACCTGCAGCCATGTTGGTCGAGAAAATATCCAGAAGGTCGTTTGCGGCTTCCTTCATGGAAACGATTTTTTTGACGCCGCCTGCGTTCCAGTTCATCGAGCCGGTGACGTCCAGCATCAGCGACAGTTCCAGCTTCTTGCCGGACAGCTGAGCCGTCGAGGTCACTTCGATGGGGATCTCAGAGATACCGATGAGCTTCAGGATGGCCGTCGGGACGTTGGATTTGACAACGGGCGTGACGGAATTGTTAACCGTCGAAATGCCGGGCTCGATGACGGCAACCTGGTTGCCTTCGGGCTCGGGCACACCGAGGGTCGGGTCGGCCGGCGGAGCATTCAGCTCAAGGCCCTTGTTTTCAATCTCAGCCTTGATGAATTTGCGCAGGCGCGTTTCGGCGGCTGCGGTTTCTCCGGTGGCAGCATATTCCTGTGCAGAAGATACGGCGGCCGCATCGACTACGTTCTGCAGGTCAGCTTTCAATGATATTGCTTTTCCGAAATCGACAGCAGCACCAGTAATCGCCAGCATTGGAATGGCCATAAGGCCGAATACTGGCGCAACATTGCCGCGTTGATCTCGCGAAAACTTTTTCGGTGCTTTCACATTCTGTCGCATTTTGTCCTCAACACATCAGGAATTGTCTCAACGTTGATGCGACTTTGCGGGTAACCTATTGGGACGACCTTTCAATATTGGATCGGATTTTATCTACCGGGGGAATTAGTCCAATTCGTCGGACCCGGTGGTGAACATGGGTCTTCGTCGATTGTTCGATTTTGAATTAAATGATGACGTATGCGGATATTTGGACCGATTTTGCTACGGCTAGCGTGGAAATCGATGGATGGGCCCAAAATCCGGTAGGGACGCCTCGCCCGCCTTTCTCACGTGCAAGTCATCGGTCTCCCAAGGTACTTGCCTTGATTGACCGGAGCCGAGACGGCATAACGGCGGTAGGGCCGAATATGCGAGGTGGTTGGAATGGTTGAAGCAGGCGGGCAGGTCAATGAAGGCACAGGGGCCAAGATGATTGTGACCATGAAGCTATATGCATCGCTGGGGGCCTTTCTTCCCGACGGGGCATCAAAGAACATGGCCGATGTCGAAGTCGAGGCGGGTACAACCGTTCAAGGGCTTCTCGATCTCTACTCCGTTCCGCCGGAGCATTGCCATCTCGTGCTGTTGAACGGGGTCTTTCAGGCTCCGGCCGCTCGCTCGGGCAAGGTACTATCGGCGGGCGATGCCGTTGCCGTGTGGCCGCCGGTTGCAGGCGGTTGATCTCAGTGAGCATGCAACCCAAGACTTCCGATGCCGCAGGGTCGCCTCAGCGGCATGAAAAACTGATGAGCCTTTCGCGCTCTGAGTTCGTCAATAGTATCCGGGCGTTTGCCGGAGAGGACGCAGCGATGGACGCCGAAGGGCAGGGCCTTGTGCAGTTGCCTGTGGGGCAGGGCGGCATGGCAACCATTTCCTACACCGCTTTGCCGGGGGCGACCCTTGGGGGGCTTCTGCAACTTCCGCGGGCCCAGGTTTGCATTGCGTTTGATGACTGCGGCAGCGAAGAGCGGGCTGCCTTCATGCGGCGCTTCGATATTGCTTTTCAGCGCGGCGGCGGGTAGGGGGAGCTTTTTAGCTCACGGCGCGTATAGCTTACTTCGTTCGCTGCGCCTGCGCGGGCGCGCGCGATTCCTTTGGGTCCACAATCGG
>CAYGRH010000009.1:0-24419 GCA_964352165.1 uncultured Hyphomicrobiaceae bacterium
CGCCCGCTAAGCCCAACCCGGCAAAGGCACTTGTAACGTCCGTCAGGAAGAAGGCGCGCCGTATAACCGATCTACGTTGATGCGCGCTCGCCGAAGATACCTCAGTCGGTCGCGCCTGAGCGCCGGTACTGCGCCTGGCCGATTCAAATGCAGCGATCGCAGACTGCAACCGAGCGTTCACTCAAAACCCCTTACCCATCGACAAAAACCTCGACCTCATAAGGCGGCAACTGATCGCCAACCTTTAGAACCGAGCGACCAACAGCGAATTCAAATCCGCCAAGAGCGCACACCGAAAACGCAAGCGCTCCAACCGCCTCCGGGATCGACCGCCAACTGGCGGGCCCGAAAACGCTGAAACAGTCGATTGTATGCCGGAACACTAGTCCAGATCGCCGATCAATGGGCTGCGCCTAAGAGGTAGTCCGGTTTCCTGGCAAACGCCCGCAGATCCGGGCCGGATGCGCATCACTCGAGCGGCTCGAGTGCGAGGCCTCCCGCGTGTTCGCGCAATCAGTTGAGTAACCGGCACGCCACGAGTTATCGCCCTGATTGTAGGACTATTGTTGCAACGAGTGCTCCGGCAGACGGCTAACCTGCTTCTTGTCGCCGGATTTCCCCGAGCCCGTCTCATCGCGCTTGATTGCCCAGACCGCCGCCTGCGTGCGGTTCTTGACCCTGATCTTCCTCAGGATCGCCTTCAGATGCACTTTGACGGTGGACTCCGTCAGGCTGAGCCGGCGTGCAATCACCTTGTTGGGCGCACCTTCGCGCAAAAGATCGAGTATCGCGGACTCCCTTGGCGAGAGCGAAGGCGCGGACTCACCGCTCTCGCCGTGATTCCGTTCAGCCTTGAAAACCTCCACATCGCCAACCTGGGCTTCAGCGTCGCCACGCACGGATCCACTCACCTGACCAGAGCCGACAGTGCCTTTAGCCTCGGCATTTTCAGCAAGGCTAACACGGTCATGTCGTCCATTTGGGTAAGATGGCAGCGGAGCCGGCAATCCCGGTTCGGACAGTCCAAAATCCCTTGTCTGCGGCAGAACGCATCCTCGATCGCGGCTGCGATCCAGCGAAACGACAGCACGCCCTTCGCTTGCAAGCTCAATGGACTTATAAAGCGCATCGCAATCGGTGACGTCATCAAGGTACGCGCACGCGCCAGACATGAGCGCCTGAAAGGTGACATCCAGGCCGGCCTTGTCACCGAGAACGACCACTACTGCAGATCCGACGCGATCCAGAACCTCGCTCACACCTTGGGGAATGTGGGCGGCGTCGCTGACGCGAAGCACGACCTTCAAGCCTTCCGTAGCAGGAAGCTCCGCAGGCAGTTCACTCACTCGGCCTACCGAATGGAGTATCTCGAACCCGCCATCGACCAGGATCCGTTTCAGCCCTTCGCGCAAAAGTGAATTGGCTTCGATAAGGACGACGGGTTCGATACTCATAACGGAGATTCTGACCTATCAAAGTTGGGCCGCACGACACGCCAAGCCCAAAACCTTCAAGCGCTCATTGAAGTAAAAACTCATGAAAGCCTGTTAAATGATTGATCCATCAGTATTAGGATCATTTGACCCTGCTCGCAAGAGCAGCAGTAGCCCGCATCCAGATTCAGCCAGTAAAAACAGTTATCGCCACAGGATACGAAACGTATCTCTCGACGAAAATTCCTGCTCCGAACCGAACGGCAGCATGGTCATTATCCTTAATATCCAGGCGGAAATATAGCGTAACGTCAGGGGTCAGACAAAACGTACTTCAGTGAGCTGCGAAATTCGTCGAGTTTTCTGACGCAATTCAAACGGCTTTGCGAAGCCACCTGCGTTCGCCCTTCATCTTCTCCGGCCGCGACAGTTCCCCTGCCTTGCGCGCGATGATGTCGAGATACCAGTCGCTCAATCGCGTTATTTGGTTCTCCCAACTCAGATCCGTTTCCGCCACACGCCGCGCGTTTGCCCCAAGCTCGTCGGCCAGAGCACGATCAGCCAGGATCTCCAGCGAAGCCTGGGCCATATCCTCAGCCGTCTCACCGGCCAATCGGCCAATGTCATAATGTCCGAACAGCCGATTCAATTCCCCAACCGGATTGGCGACCGTCGGTCTCCCGACAGCCATGTAATCGCCAACTTTGTTGGGCCAGCGACCGACATTGACGATCTTGTCGGGGTAGGGAAGAAGGAACAGGTCGGCTGCAGGCAGCACTTCCGGCAGCTCCTTGTAAGCGACCTTGCCGATGGCAGTAACCGCATCGAGTATTTCGGGAGACGAAACACACGCCCGCGCCTGCTCAGCATCCGGCCCGACCAGCAGCATGCGCGCATCAGACCGCTCCTTGCGGATGAGTTCGAACGCGCGAACCGCAAGCGGTAGATCAATAAGGACGTCGAGCCCGGAAAAGCAGACGACCGGCACGTCAGCTGGAAGCCCGACGCGGGTCCGGGCATCCGTCCTACTGGCCGGATTGGCAAACGTCGACATGTCTGCTGCGCCATTTACAACGAGGCAGCGGTCGCGCTCACACCCCAGGCCCACCGCCCGCTCAACGAGTGCATGGCTGATCGCCGTCAGTCCGTCGAGCTTGTCGCGATAGTGCTCTTCAAACCAGGTTTCCACTCCGCCGAGCGTCTTCTTGTACCAATCCGGCCGCCGCTCATCGATCAGCCCGCCGCGCCCCCACCAGTCGATCCAGTCGCTGACGATGGGAATGCCGCGCGCTCTGGCATAGGCGAGCGCCGGCCAGATCACGGCAAGGCGCGTATCAAGGCAGTGAATAATGTCGTACTGCTTGCCTTCCTTGAACAGAAAGTAGCCTCGGCGTGACGCACAATAAGGGTCCCATCCCTGGCGGGCAGCACCCACCAGCAGATCCGGGCTTTCGATGATCCGGAAACCTTCGATCTGCTCGATCTTGGTTCGCGCAACCGCTGTGTCCGCATGGCAGAACAGATCGACCTCATGGCCCAGCTTGACCAGTTCGCGCGCCCACGGATAGCCGCGAAAATGAACCTTAAATCGCCTGTGATTGGAGACCAGAGCGATTTTCAGCCGCTGTTGGCTGCGGTTTTCCGGGCGAAGCGTTGCGCTCGACGAGTCCGACATAAATGGCTTCCATGGTCGTGCGAAGGTCGTACGTGACCTTCCAGTTCGGGTAGTGCTCTTCAAAACGGCTCAGATCGCTGACGTACCAGATGTGATCGCCGATACGATTCTGGTCACTGAGCGTAATCGACATCTTGTTGCCGGCGATATCCTCGCAAAGCGCAATCGCTTCCTGCATGGACACGTTGCAGTATTTGCCGCCGCCCATGTTGTAGACTTCGCCGCTGCGTGGCGCCTGGTAGAACTCCCAGAACGCCTGCACGAGATCGTAGCTGTGAATGTTGTCGCGGACCTGTTTGCCCTTGTAACCGAAGATCTGGTAGGGCCGCTTCACAACGCAGCACTTCATCAAGTAGGCAAGAAAGCCGTGCAGTTCCGCCCCTGAATGGCCCGGGCCCGTCAGGCACCCGCCGCGGAATGTTGCCGTTTTCATGCCGAAGTAGCGGCCGTATTCCTGCACCATGATGTCGGCCGCGACCTTGGAAGCCCCGAACACCGAATGCGTGCTGGCATCGATCGACATGTCCTCGGGGATGCCGTTGACGTAGGCATGCGACGGATCGATCGTCCAGCGCGTTTCCACTTCGATCAGCGGCAAAAAATTCGGCCTGTCGCCATAGACCTTGTTGGTCGAGGTAAAGATGAAAACGGCGTCTTGCGCGTGCTTGCGGGTAGCTTCGAGCATATTCAACGTGCCCGTCGCATTCACCGAGAAATCGATGGCGGGATCGCGCGCGGCCCAGTCGTGCGACGGCTGCGCCGCCGTGTGAACCACGATTTTGATCTCATCGCCGTATCGCGCAAAGATCTTGCCTATCGCATCCGCATCCCGGATGTCGGCTGGCTCGTGCACGTAACCGCCATACCGCTCCTTCAACTCGGCAACGGCCCATGCCGTGGATGCCTCTTCGCCGAAAAAGAAGCTCCGCATGTCGTTGTCGATGCCGACGACTGTGAACCCCTGGTCCGCCAGGAACCTCGTGGTTTCAGCACCCACAAGGCCACCTGATCCCGTGACGATTGCAACAGCCATGCGTAACTTCCTTTAATTCTTTGCAGCGTTCCTCAGTGGGGCCGGCGATCAATCCGCCAGCCGCCCCAACCAACGATTCGCTGGCGAACACGTCCGTGAGCCCACAATCGGGCGTTGGCCCTTGTCTAGGCTGCAAATTCACAAGGCGAAATTGCGCATCGGGGAGCCGTTTGGACCCACGGGAGTTTTTGAGGTAATCCACGAACCAGCCAGCAAAACCATTTGTATCGTAAATTGTCTGCTCACCGCCGGAAACGGGCAATCATCTGGCGGTTTGGTAACAATCAAGCGGCAGCAAAGCTTCAGCACCGCCTGCGGCGCGTCCCCCCAAGGACGCGATCAGAACGGACCCTTTGCCGCACTGCAGCATCGGTCGCTCGACTGGCGGAAGACCAATCGTTCGCTTCAACATTGGGGAATTAGGACCACAAAGCCCGGCGCGCCAGCCAAACGGGCTACCTCGAAAATGCCAAAACGCGCGCGGTCAGCTATCGCACTCACGCCTGAGTTCTGGACTAGGCGTTTCGCATCAGCAATATGGAATGTGAGTTCACACGGTCGCGCTCCAGACGGCTTAGCGGCCACTTGAAACGGCGCTGACCTGAATTGTGCAAACGAATATCCAAGGCTTGTATTAGGGTCCCGGTGAAGCGTTGCTTGGATTCATTGTAGCAATGAAAATTCGATTCATTGAGACGAATGCAATGCGAGATCTATCGCGTCCAATCGGACCAACGGCAGGATCGCAATAAGAATTCGACCTTGTATCCCACTGGGGGCAGCAAGTTCTGGACCGTGATCGCGACCGCGTGTCCTTGAAGGTTACGGGTGAGAGTAGATGCGTACGACCGAAAACTTGTCACGAATGCTGCGCCGGCTTTTCCATGCAGCAGCCGTCCTGATTACATTTGCAATTGCAGCTTCGATTTCTGCGAATGCCGATACCTCGGACGCCTATAAGCTTATGCCTGGCGACCGTATCACGGTCACTGTATTTGGCGACGAACAGCTTTCCGGAACGTTTTCGATCGACATGTCGGGGGCAATCAACATGCCTGTCGCTGGCCGCATCGAACTGTCCACGATGACACTGGAGCAGTCGCGCACGAAGATCATGGAAATGCTCGGCCAGCAGATCCTCAAGAATCCGGTCGTTAACGTCCGCGTCGATGAATACCGGCCGATCTACGTTTACGGCCAGGTCAAGGACCCCGGCGTCTATCCCTTCCGCACCGGCATGACAGCCGTCGGCGCAATGGTCGTCGCCGGCGGCACGCCGACGCTCGCCAGCAACGCATTGATGGCCGCCAGCGAACTCAACACCGCTGAAGAGCGCGTCCGCGTTCTTCAAGCGCGCATCATAAAGTTGAGCATCCGTGAAGCCGGACTGGAGGCCCAGCGCGACGGCCGCGAAACCATCGAAGCGACCGACCTGCCCGCAAGCATCCGTGATGCCGATCGCATCGACCTTTTCCTCGAAGCCGAGCGCAAACGGCTGTCCATTGAGATAGCCTCCTCGCGCGCCGAGATCGAAATGCTGGAAAACCAGCAACCGCATTTCCAAAAAGAGCAGGCCTACCTCGACGACGAGATTACCGCACAGACGAAGCTCCTGGAACTAAACACAGAGCGCCTCAACCAGATGCGCAAGCTCGAAGATCGCGGGTTCTCCCGCGGCGGAGCGGTGATGGAACTGGCCCAGCAGCAGGCGATCATCGAAAGTGCCGTTTCACGTTTGAAATCGGCCAAATCGCGTAGTCAGCTTGAACGCGCTGCCGTCGAATTGAAGGCTGTCGAGAAGCTCAACCTTTTCAAGGAGCGCGTCCTCCTGGCCCTAGACAAGACGTCTGAAGAACTCAAAGCCAGCAACATTCAGTTGCTCTATGGCAAGCAGGCTCTGGAAATGCGTCGCCAAGCGGCCGGCGTGCAGGCTGGCCCCGCACCTCTTAGCAAGTATGTCATCTTCAGAACGGTCAACGGCGAGCAGAAGGCAATCGAAACGGATGGCGCAGCCCCAGTTGAGCCCGGCGACATCATCGAGGTCAAAAGCGCAGGACCAACGCGTTCCGGAGATGCCAGCGAGCAAATCGAAACGAATGGCACACCGTTGAAGAAAGCCGGCCTGGACATCGGCAGATCAGCGCCAGCCGCAAGCAAAACCCATAGCGGCTCTTCGGCGAGACAGGCGTCGACCATGATCCACTCGCCTTCTCACAATCCAAAACACGCACGCCGCACCTCGGCGGCGTATTGAGGCTCAGCATATGACGCTCCAGCCAAAGTTCGACCGCAGCGATATCGTGTCAATCGACCAATCGGCGCGTGCGGACCAGTATGACGAGATGAACGAGCAACACGAACCCGATACAATGGCGGTCTGGACGCGCTGGATCATCGGCGCTCTGAAACAGCGCATTCTCCTCATGTCGACCATCACGATGCTGCTGTCGCTGATGGCTGTCGTCGCCTATATCGTCACACCTCCCGACTACACCAGCGAGGCCGTGCTCGAGCTCAACTTCAACCGCGAAGAAGCACCCACGCTAAGTTCCAGCCGCCAGGTCGCCTCGATGGACCCGGGCGCATTGATCAACGGGGCCGCACTTTCGATTGCCTCGCGAGCCAACGCATCCAGGGTTGTCGACAGGTTGGGCCTTCATCTCAACGAAGCTCCGAAACAACCATCTGTAATCTCAAAATTGACAACGGCACTGCGGACAGCTTTCGGCGTCGTAAAGGAACCACTGACCGTCCATGAGATTGCAATTGAAGACCTCCAACGCAATCTGAAGGTCTCGTCGAAAAGCCACCTCTATCAGATCGGCATTGCCTACACGGATCCCGATCCGCGCCGGGCTGCTAATCTAGCCAATGCCCTCGCACTCGAGCACCTCAGAGGCGAGCGCCTGAAAGAGCTCACCGACAAATGGTCAGCTGCCGTTCGCGAGTTCGTCGCCGTTTCTGAAAACTTCGGAGAACGCCACCCGCGCTACATCCAGACAAAGGGCCGGGTGGATCACTTTGAAGCGCAGATCGATTCCGTCGAAAAGATGGACGCGCGCGCTGAGAACCTCCTGCTTGCCGGTCAGTTCCTCACGCTGGCTGAGCCAGTGCTTTCGCCATCAGGCACCAAAAAGCGCCTACTGCTGCTTGCGATGGGCCTCTGCCTCGCCTTGGGGCTCGGAATTCTTGCCGCATTGTATGTTCAGTGGCGTGCCGAGCGGAGAGCTCAGCGCGACAGTGACTACGGCGACGGCGACGATGATGCCGAACAGCGTGAATACTCATAACGGGTTGTCCAGGAGCAAGGCATTGGAAGGCGTCGGCAACCCGCTTGAGGGCGACATCGACCAGCGGCCGCTCGAACGCGGCCCTGTCGCCGATGAAGGCAACAAGCAGCGCCGCCTGCGGGTACTGGTGGCTCACAACTACTATCAGCACGCAGGCGGAGAAGACGCCGTTGTCGCAAACGAAATGGAACTATTGTCGAAACGGGGCCATGACGTAACGCTGCACAGCGTGGACAATCACGCGATTGCAGACTTCACCGACAAGCTTCGAACGTTCCGAGATGTCGCCTACTCAAAATCCGCTAGAAGCGCTTTTTCCGAAAAGATTGCGCAGGTGCGCCCCGACATCGTCCACGTTCATAACTTCTTCCCGCTTCTGACCACTTCGATCTACGACGCCTGCCGGGATCACCGCGTCCCCGTTGTGCAAACCTTGCACAACTTCCGCATCACTTGCGCCGGCGCACTCCTACTCCGCGACGGCAAGCTCTGCGAAAAATGCGTCGACGGCAGCCCCTATTGGGGCGTTGCTCATCGCTGCTATCGCGGCTCGCTTCCGGGCTCGCTCGCTCTTGCCCGCATGATCGAAGCCAACCGAAGTCGCGGCGTCTGGCGCAACAAGGTCGACGCATTCATCGCGCTCAGCCAATCCGCCAAAGTCCGCTACGGCCGGGCGGGCGTCCCGCTCGAAAAGATCCTGGTCAAACCAAACTTCGCGCCCGATCCCGGTCCGTCATCCTCATCGCCGCGCCACGGTGCGCTGTATGTCGGCCGCCTCAGCCCGGAAAAGGGCGTGCGCGAACTCATCAAGGCCTGGCATGCGGTCGCCTACCCGCTCACCATCGCAGGCGATGGCCCGTTGGGCGACGAATTGCGGTCAGCAGCACCCGACAACGTCACGTTTCTCGGCCGCATCACGCCGGAAGACGTGCGCGTACGGATGCAGGAATCAGCACTCCTCGTGTCCCCGTCAAATTGCCTCGAAGCCTTTCCCGTTGCGCTGGCCGAAGCCTTCGCAGCAGGCCTTCCTGCAATCGTGTCCGACATCGGTTCGCCACCGGAAATCGTTGAGCACGGTAAAACAGGCCTGCACGTTCCGGTCGGCGACACACAATCCCTGGCATCAGCCGTCAACGACCTCGTGACCGATCCAGTCCGGTTGAAATCCTTTGGCAAGGCAGCGCGCGAAACTTATCTCGAACGCTATACACCCGACGCCAACTATGCCCGCCTGATGGACATCTATCGCCATGCGCAAACGCAAACCGATGGAGCGCAAGCCAAAGACCAGTCGTCTGCGCACGCCGACGGGCGGAGCGTTGCATAATGGCACAATCGCATTCAAGCGGATACGACTCCTCGGCCTACGACATCGCTGACGAAGCAACGGTCAGTGGCCCACGCCGCTACAAAGCGCTGATCCTGTCCGGCATCCGTTTCGCCCACAGGATCGCAAGATCGCGGCCCCTGGAAGCCAAGATCGCGTTGTACTTCCATCAACTCGATCGCGAGCATTGGAGTGAATTCGAACAAGCCGCCCGCTACTTTCTTGAGCGCGGCTACGAAACGGTCACACCAGCTCAGTTTGCCTCAACAGGCGGCCCGGACCGGCAACTGTTCATCTCGTTTGATGACAACTTCAAGGGCTGGCACGAAGCGCTGCCGATGTTTCGCGAGCTTGGCATCACGGCCACCTTCTACGCCAATTCCATGCCCTTCCGCGACGCAGCAAGCAGCAAGGACATCGCCCGCTACCTCCGCCGCCTTCGCATGCCGGCCAATTACGAAACACTCACCACCGATGAGTTGCGTGAACTGCACGACCAAGGCCACACCATCGGCTGTCATTCGCACTCGCATTTCGTGCTGTCACAGATGCCGCGTGAATTCTGGGATGACGAAATCGCCGGCTGCAAGTCCAGGTTGGAAGACCTGATCGGAGCACCGGTCGTCGACTTTTCGTGGCCCTACGGAATGCGCCGTCACTTTTGCGAGCCGCTGCGCGCGTACTGCAAGGACATCGGCTTCAAGACGATCACGAATGCAATTCCAGGTTGCCAGTCGATTGCATCGCAAGATCCCTTCGACCTCTACCGAACGGCTTGGCAGTTCGGCACGTCACTCGAAGCCAATTTGGAAAACCTGCGCATCGACGGAAGGTTTTATGCGCGTTGGACGGGCCGCAGTGTACTGGGTGCATGAACTGCTCATCGCGCCGAATGCGCAGGCCGCCGGCAACCCCACCCCGATGAGATACAATCTCTTGCCTTGCAACTCCCCAACTCTCTAAGGTGATCGCCTCTAACGAGAGAAGTAGCACGTCGGCATCTCGGCCACGGAACTTGCCCGGCCGTTGCCGCGCTGGCGCTGAAGCGTAGTGCGTGATGGGCATCGCGTGTCGATTCCAACGGATCTGATGAAGCAGCGAAGTCGACCGCTCCAGGGCTTCAGGTGTACTTGCGCCAAGGAAGGGTTTGAATGTTTGGTCTTGATGCCATCGAGCTGGCCCGCGTGCAGTTTGCATTCACGGTCTCGTTTCACATCATCTTCCCTGCCTTCTCGATCGGACTGGCAAGCTATCTGGCCGTCCTCGAAGCCCTTTGGCTGAAAACCGGCAACGACGTTTATCTCAAGATTTTCAACTACTGGAAGACGATCTTTGCAGTCGCGTTCGCGATGGGCGTCGTCTCCGGTATCGTCATGAGCTACCAGTTCGGGACAAACTGGTCGGTCTTCTCGGACAAGGCAGGCCCCATCGTCGGCCCGCTGATGGGCTATGAGGTGTTATCCGCATTCTTCCTTGAAGCAGGCTTCCTCGGAGTGATGCTGTTCGGTCTCAGTCGCGTCGGGCCAAAGCTGCATTTCATGGCCACGCTGATGGTCGCAATCGGCACGCTGTTCTCCGCCTTCTGGATCCTCAGCGTTAACAGTTGGATGCAGACACCCGCCGGCTACGCGATGAACGATGTCGGGCAGTTCATCGCGACGGACTGGTGGGAGGTCGTTTTCAACCCATCGTTCCCTTACCGGCTGGTCCACATGGTTCTGGCCGCCTACCTCACGACTGCATTCGTGGTCGGTGCTGTCGGTGCCTACCACCTGCTGAAGAACCATCGCGATGAAGGCGCGCGCATCATGTTCTCCATGGCGATGTGGATGGCGCTCCTGGTAGCGCCCCTCCAGATCGTGGCAGGCGACATGCACGGCTTGAACACGCTCGAACATCAGCCTGCGAAAGTGGCTGCGATGGAAGGCCACTACGAAACCCGCAAGGGCGCGCCGCTGATCCTGTTTGGCATTCCCGATGACGAAGCCGAGGAAACGAAATACGCCATCGAAGTACCCAAGTTGGGCTCCTTCATCCTGACCCACGATTGGGACGGAGAGGTGAAGGGTTTGAAGGCGTGGCCCAAGGAGGAGCGCCCATCGGCTGAATGGCTGTTCTGGTCGTTCCGCGTCATGGTCGGCCTCGGCTTCGCCATGGTCGCTGTCGGATTATGGAGCGGCATCCAACGTCTGCGGGGGAATATTTTCAACGACCGTTGGTTGCACCGGGCAGCACTATTGATGGGACCGTCAGGTTTCGTTGCGGTCATCGCCGGGTGGATTACCACCGAAGTCGGCCGCCAGCCCTGGACCATATACGGCTTGCTGACGACGGCACAAAGCGCCTCGCCGCTCGATGCCCCTGCGGTCGCAGCATCACTCGTTGCTTTCATTATCGTCTATTTCACAGCATTCGGCGCAGGTACTTTCTACATTCTGCGGCTGATGTCCGTGCCCCCTGACCTCGGTCTCGATGTGGAACAGATCGGCCCAACCCGTTCCGCAGGCTTCACACCGGCCCCGTCAATCAAGACTCGCCGCCATAGCCCCACCTAAGGGGTTGAATAGCAAAGTCCAGCCGCAAAAAGGATCGTCGCAAATGGAGCTCGACCTCGCATTCATATGGGCGTTTCTGATCGCGTTTGCCGTTTTGGCCTACGTGGTTCTTGACGGCTTTGACCTGGGCCTCGGCATCCTATTTCCCTTCTTCAAGGAGGAAGAAGATCGCGACGTCATGATGAATTCCGTCGCCCCCGTATGGGACGGCAACGAAACCTGGCTGGTGCTTGGCGGAGGCGGCCTGTTCGCCGTCTTCCCGCTGGCGTATGCCACGGTCATGCCCGCGCTCTATGCCCCGATCATTGCCATGCTGCTCGGATTGATCTTCCGCGGCGTCGCCTTTGAATTTCGCTGGCGCACGGAAAAGCGCAAGTACTTGTGGGACTGGTCGTTTGCTGGTGGATCGATTGTGGCGGCCTTCGCCCAGGGCATCGCCCTCGGCGCACTCGTCCAAGGCATCAACATCGAAAATCGCGCGTATGCCGGGGGCTGGTTCGACTGGCTAACGCCGTTCTCACTGCTGGCCGGATGTGCCGTCGTCATCGGCTATGCGCTGTTGGGCGCGACCTGGCTGATCATGAAGACCACAGGTGAGCTTCAGGAACAGGCGCGCGGCTACGCTTGGCCAACGGCCATCGCAACTCTCGGATTGATCGGACTGTTTTCGCTGCTCACGCCCATGCTCAACCCCGTCTACTTCGAACGCTGGTTCACGATGCCTGCGATGCTCTACACAGCGGTCGTGCCACTGCTCGTACTGGCCTGCACCTATGCGCTGTTCACCGGCCTGCGAGACAATGCCGAAGTCAAACCATTCCTGGCCGCGCTCGGGATTTTCATTTTGTGCTTCATTGGCATCGGGATCAGCTTTTACCCCTACATCGTCCCGCCATCACTGACCATCTGGCAGGCCGCAGCCCCCGACAACTCCCTCTCCTTCCTGTTGGTCGGTGCAGCCTTCCTCATTCCCACGATCCTGGCCTACACCGCCTATGCCTATTGGGTGTTCCGCGGAAAAGTGCTCCCGGGCGAGGGCTACCACTGATGCCCGAGGGCTTGAAAAAGATCGCTTGGTTCGTGGGGATCTGGGCAGCCAGCGTGCTGACGTTGTTTATCGTCAGCCTCGCCATAAAGGCTGTGATCTGACCCACACCAATTTATGCTGCCAGCCGCAAACTGCTGCGCTGCCGTTAAGCCGCTACTCGGCAGCGGGCAAATCGCCGGCCGGCCCGATCAACTCGGCATCTCGTTCAAACAACGCCGGGCTTTGCATATAGAGCGCCAGCAACCTCGCCAATTCGGTCAGCGAGTCCATATGCGTGCGTTCATAGCCGTGCGAGGCATCCAGCCCGAAGCAGACCAGTGCTGTGCGAATATCGTTACCCGCTTCCAATGCCGCCGCGGAATCGCTGCGGTAATGATTGAACACATCACGGCTATGGTCGACCCCAAAGGTCTTGCACAGATTGATAAGGCTGCGCGTCAGGTGCCAATCGAACGGCCCGCTGGAATCCTGCATCGCGATCGTTACGCCGTAGTCACAAGTATGTTGGACGGATGCAATAGTGCCGTTGTCGACCGAAACCATCTCTGCCACGTCGCCATGCAGCACGTGAGAAGCCCCAACGCCGACCTCTTCGGAAATCGTGAACAGTAAGTGGCAGTCCATCCAAAGCTCGACACTCTTTTCGCGCAACGCTTTGGCCGCAGCGAGGACGGCGGCCACCCCGGCTTTGTCGTCCAGGTGGCGTGACGTGATGAAGCCATTCGGTGAAAAAACCGGCTCGGGATGAACCGCAACCAGATCGCCGACATTGATCCCAAGATCCTGGATGTCCTGCGCCGACGACACCCGGGCATCAAGGCGCAATTCGAGGTTGGCCCACGTACTGGGCTGCTCGTCGATCTCGTCGCCATAGGTATGGCCTGACGCTTTCAGCGGCAGGATTGTCCCGGTCGTCCGCACGTCGTTATCGGAAAAAACCGTAACGCGCGCGCCCTCGGCAAATCGTGCCGACCAATGCCCAACCATCGACAGTTTCGGCCAGCCATTTGCCGAATGAAATCCCTTGATGATCGCACCCAGCGTATCGACGTGCGAGACAATCGCGCGGTCGGGGCTTGAGCGCCGTCCCTTGAGATTGGCACGGATAGCCCCCCTGCGCGTCAGCTCGAACGGAATGTCGAGCGCCTTCAGTTCGTGACAGACGTAACGGACCGCATGGTCGGTCATCCCTGTTGGACTGGGAATTTCCAGAAGTCCTTCCAGAACGCGGCGAAGGTAGGCGGCGTCGATTTCAAGATCTCGCATGTCTGCAAGCTTTTCCGATTCCGACTTGTCTGCCAAGCCCGTCATGTCATTCATCCTTTCTTATTGTTCTTTCCTGCGCAAAAGCTGCAGGCGGAAAGACGACAGTCTCGCCCTCATACAAAGCGAAGCCGCATCGGTTTAGAGCCGTCGCGGATCTGTCTCACCAGTTTCCGTTGCGACGAGCGTGCTAAAGAAAGCCCCAGCGGCTAACGCGGGTTCCCTTTCCCACGCTGCCCCCTTCATACTGCGTGACCCATGATCATGGGCCCAAGGTGCGAGCGGGCCTGCTAGGTCGTGTGCGGCTGCCTCGTGCTGGGAAATAACAGATCGACAAACCGCTCGGCTGTAGGTGCCGGCTCGTGGTTCGCCAGTCCCGGGCGCTCGTTTGCCTCGATAATCCAGTAGGTCGGCTGATCGATTGCAGGAACCATAAGGTCAAGCCCGACCACCGGCATTTTCAATACGCCAGCGGCCCGACGAGCAGCTTCCGCCAGCTCCGGATTGAGGTCGGCCGTCACGTCATGGATGGTGCCGCCGGTGTGCAAATTCGCAGTCTTGCGAACGGCAAGCGCTTCGCCGTCCTCCAGCACGGAGTCGTATGTGACACCGGCATGCCGCAGACAACGCTCCGTTTCCTCATCAAGCGGGATCTTGCTTTCGCCCCGCGTGGCACCTGATCGGCGACGGCTCTGCTTCGCAATCAGATCGCGAACCGTCTGCTTGCCATCGCCCACGATGGAAGCTGGCTTGCGGATCGCGGCGGCAACGACCTCCCCGCCGATGACGATGATCCGCACATCCTGACCAAGAACAAACTGTTCAACGATAATGTCGTCACTGAGTTTGGCTGCCTGGGCGAGTGCCGCCTTGACTCCGCTCGCCGATTGAAGATCGACGAACACGCCTTGGCCCTGTTCGCCTCTTGCCGGCTTCACGACAACGCGACTGTGCTTTTCTAAAAACTCCAAAGCTGCAGCATCGTCGCTGATGCGCGCCTGTGCGGGAACCTTGAGTCCGGCTGAGGCAAGCAACCGGTGCGTAAGCGCCTTGTCATCGCAGCGGCTCATCGCAACGGCACTCGTCAACTCGCTCAACGACTCCCGGCAGGCGATTGTCCGCGCGCCAAGCGTCAATTTGAACAAGCCCGCTTCCGCATCTTCGATCTCGACTTCAATACCGCGCCTGCGCGCCTCATCGACGATGATCTGCGCATAGATGTTCAGCTTGTAGTCCGGCTCAGGCCCCACAAACAGACGCTCATTGACGGTGTTCTTCTTCTTCACGCAGAAGACAGGCACACGCTCAAAACCAAGCTTCACATAAAGGCCGATCGCGTCGTCGTTGTCATGCATCACCGAGAGATCCATGAACGCACGGCCTGCATCGCAGAAATGATGTGCCAGCGCCAACGACAGTTTCTTGCCGATACCGGGATAGCTTGCACGCGTATCGACGGCCAGCGCCCACAGGCTTGATCCATTATCGGGATCGGAAAACGCCGCAACGTGATCGATCCCCATCACGACCCCCACGACCGATCCATCCGTTGGGGCAAGTGCCACCAGGATGACCATCTCATCGCGCTTGGCCGCATTCGCGATAAAACCGTCTTCAAGGCTGATCATCCCGCGCGCAGCATAGATCGTGTTGATCTGCGCCTGATCTTCCGCCCGCGCCGCCCTGATCTCCAGCCCTTCGTTATCGACCGGCGGCAGCGGATCGCCTTCAAACGTGCGCCGGAACGTGTGCGATGGATCAAGAAACAGACTGAGCGGGGCGACCGACAGCAGCACATGCGGCTCGCGGACGTAAAAGGCAATGTCGCGGCGGCCTTTGCTTTCGCTTTGCAGGACTTCCGCAAGACGGGCCGGATCACTGAACGTCTGCCCGAAAATCAACCGGCCCCACCCGCAATCCACGCAGGTGTTCCCATTCTCGCCCTCGACCACCCAATCGGGAGCGGCTCCCCAATTCTTGAGGGAGGCCATCTCCTCACCAGCGGGCGCGGAGTTCTGCTTGGTGTCTTTGGTCATCACCATGTCCTCGAAAACGCCGTCAGGTGATCAGCCCACAGGCCAAAGCGCGAAATTGGCTCACGCTTCTCCAATTAGAAATCATTCTTCTGCAACCATAGTTCCAGTAGCGCGACCTGCCAGAGCTTCGAACCCCTCAGCCGCGTGATGTGTTCCTTCGGATCAGCCAGAAGCATATCGACATAATCGCGCCGGAATACGCCGCGCTCCCTTGCCACTTGCGAGTTCATCGCATCGTTGACCATGTCCCAGACCGGCCCCTCGATGTACTTCAGCGCGGGCACCGGAAAATATCCTTTCGGCCGGTCGATCACCTCTGAGGGCACGACCTTTCGCGCCACGTCCTTCAACACGCCCTTGCCTTCGCCCTTGAGCTTATGTTCGGGCGGAATGATCGCAGCCAGTTCGACCAGTTCATGGTCGAGGAACGGAACGCGGGCCTCAAGCCCCCAGGCCATTGTCATGTTATCGACGCGCTTGACGGGATCGTCAGCGAGCATGATCTGCGTATCAATCCGCAGCGCGCGGTCGATGGCGGAATGCGCACCGGCCCTTGCAAAGTGTTTTGCAACAAACGCCAGACTGTGATCATCGCCCAGGAATCCGGGTTCGACCACTGAGGCAAACTCCGCGTGGTCGCGGTCGAAAAACTGCGCGGCGTAATCGCCGACGTCGGCATTGGCATTCATCAACGGAGGATACCAGTGATATCCGCCAAAGATCTCATCAGCGCCCTGGCCGCTCTGCACCACGCGCACATGCTTTGAGACTTCTTTTGAAAGCAGGAAGAAGCCGACGTTGTCGTGGCTGACCATCGGCTCCGACATGGCCGCAATGGTGTCGGGCAGCGCCGCGATCATCTGATCGGTTGGAACCGGGATTTTGTGGTGGTCGGTATTAAAGCGTTCAGCGATCAGGTCGGAGTAGCTGAACTCGTTTCCCTCTTCACCCCCGACCGTCTCAAAGCCAATCGAAAACGTCTTGAGCCCGCTTTGTCCAGCCTGTGCGAGGAGCCCGACGATCAGGCTGGAATCAACCCCACCTGATAGCAGAACCCCAACCGGCACATCCGCCACCATGCGACGCTTCACGGCAAGCATCAGCGCATCGTGAACGCGCTCGGTCCACTCTTCAGCGGACGTTTCAATATCCTTCGTGGTGCGCTCGAACGACGGCGACCAGTAAAGCGTGTCGGTTCGCCGCCCATCGGCTTCGAACACAGCGACCGTTGCAGGCGGCAATTTCCTGACGCCTTTGAGTAGCGTGTAAGGCGGCGGCACAACCGCATGGAAAGAAAGGTAGTGATGAAGCGCGATGGGATCGATCGTGCGGTCGACATCCCCCGCCTTGACGAGCGCGGGCAGCGAGGAGGCAAATCGCAACATACCGCCGTCTTTGGCTTGGGCTAAATAAAGCGGCTTGATGCCGAGACGGTCACGCGCCAGCACGAATCGGCCGCTTTCGTGTTCTTCGATTGCGAACGCAAACATCCCATTGAAGCGTTTGACGCAATCCGTGCCCCACTCTTTGTAGGACTTCAGGATCACTTCGGTATCGCTGTTGGAAAAGAACCGATAGCCCTTACCTTCCAGCTCCGACTTCAGTTCGCGGTAATTATAGATGCAGCCGTTGAACACAAGCGACAGCCCGAGTTCGTTGTCTATCATCGGCTGCGCACCGCGCACCGAAAGATCGATGATACGCAACCGGCGATGGCCAAACCCGACATTGTCACGAACCACCGCACCGCCCGCATCTGGACCGCGCGGGCGCATGACATCGCACATTGTATTGATCGCGACCGGCGAGGCCGCCCGCCCGTCGAAGTGAACTTCGCCGCAAATTCCACACATATCTTGAATTCGTTTCCAGCAAGAGTTCCGGTTGGCTGATGCCGATGCAGGATGGCAGACAATTCCCGACTACGAGCCGGCAATGCGAGGCGAGCCGCCGCGGCACCGGAACGTAGGCCGCGTCTTGGCGAATGGTTGTCAACCTCGCTCTGTTTTTGGAGTGCTAAGGTATTAACGCGCCAGACGCGCAATCGTCAAATCTCGCGGCAAAGCGGCTGGTCGCGCGTCCATCACCGGCCCCATCAGGCCTTCCAGAAAAAGAAACGCGAGCCCCCGAATGCCGTTCCCGTTCGAACGTATCGTTTGCCTGACCGAAGAAACCGTCGAAACGTTGTACCTGCTGGGAGAGGACTGGCGCATCGTCGGCGTGACCGGGTACGCGGTTCGCCCTGCCCGCGTGCGCAAAGAAAAGCCGCGCGTCGGCGCATTCACGTCTGCTGACGTACCCAAGATCATGACGCTCCAACCCGATCTGGTTTTGACGTTCTCCGACTTGCAAGCCGATATCGCAGCACAACTCGTGCGCCAGGGGCTCACCGTTCACGCCTTCAATCAACGCACAGTCGAAGGCATCCTGGACATGATCGAAACCATCGGCGCTCTCACATGCGCCAGTGAAAGAGCACAAGAACTCGCATCCGAAATGCGATCACGAGTGACCGCACCGGCATGCAGCAAACCCAAACCCCGCGTATATTTCGAGGAATGGGACGATCCGATCATCACGGGCATCGGCTGGGTATCCGAACTGATCGAAGCGGCAGGCGGCATCGATTGTTTCGCCCATCTGCGCAAACACCAATCCGCTAGCGATCGCATCATCTCGCCTCGCGACGTCATCGAGGCCCAACCAGACATCATCATCGGCTCGTGGTGCGGAAAAAAGTTCAGGCCGGAAAAAGTGGCAAAACGGGATGGCTGGCAGGACATCCCAGCAGTCGCGAACAACCGCATCTACGAAATCAAGTCGCCGATCATTCTTCAGCCGGGCCCGGCAGCGCTCACCGACGGTCTTGACGCCATTCGCGCCCTGGTGAGCGCATTCAACGCTGCTCAACAAGGTCAAAGCCGCCAGACATAAATTCTACGATGTCAATTCCGCGACAACTTCCACCACATGCCCAGAGCTACCAGACACCCGGCAGGAGCCGATAGCGAACTTTCGCGCAGTATGCTTCATAACCCTGAAGCGAACCCGATAGGAATCGCTCCTCTAGCACCGCCCGACCCGCCATCACCCCAACACCGACAAGCGCCACGGCAAAGCCCGCCCATGAACCGAGCCACAAAGGTTGACCGACCAGCGTCATGAGGATGCCGGTATACATCGGATGACGGACCAGTCCGTACGGCCCGGTGTCGATGACGTGATGATCGCGCTCGCTTTGCAGCTTCACCACCTGACTGGCGAACGCATTCGCGCGCAGCGTTGCAATCCAGACCGCAGGCCCCGCGAGCACGAGCGCAAGCCCGGAATAACAAACGAACGCCGGCATCATCGTCATCGCTGCAGTCTGCCAATGCCAGACATCAACGGAGGATATGACCAGCGCGCAGATAAAGATCGCCATGAACGAAAGAAGCAGAACCTTATCAATCAGTGGCTGCCCGGCGTGCACCGGAGAACTCATGCGTTCACGCAGCAAGTCCTTGTTCTCCGCCCACAAGAACGCTGCGCTGATGAAGCTCCCTACGATCGTAATGCAAAGAAGCGTCCACGCGGCCGGCCAATTCCAGCTTGCGGCAGGAACGAACAGTGCAGCCGCTTGCAGCCCGGACCGAACCGCAATGGTGACAAACGTCCGCAAGGCCAATCGCCACTCACCATTCATTCATTTGCCCCATATTGAACAAGCCAGCGCCCGCTTGAAAACCAAGCCTCAGCTTAAACAGGAGCAGGCTGGCGCAACCTGCAATCCTTTTTCTTGACTTCATTTGTAGACAAGACTAACTAGCAGAAGCGCTATCTAATATCACAGCTGAGACAACGCCTTCAAAACGGCGGCATTGGCAGTGATGCCCCGACAACAAAGAGCCCACGCCGCTTCCGGCAAATAAAATGCAAGTTTCGGATGACGAACCTAACCCGCTGCCGCCTGCCCGGCCATTCCATATTGGAGGACTGATGAACCCGTTCGCTTTGCGCGCAGAGATACGCTCGCGCGTTTCCCAATCCGCCAAGTCGCTATTGGCGCTTGCTCTTGTCATGGCAACAGCCGGCACGTTTGCCGTACCGGCTGCCGCTAGCGAGGAGATCAACCTTTACTCCTCACGCCACTATGACACCGACGAGAAGCTCTATTCCGATTTCGAAAAAGCCACCGGCATCAAGGTCAACCGCATCGAAGACAAGGCCAACGCCCTCATTCAGCGCATCACGGCTGAAGGCGCAAACAGCCCGGCCGATGTGTTTCTGACAACGGACGCTGGTACCCTTTGGGCCGCTGAAAACGCGGGCTTCCTCTCGCCCGTGAAATCCGACGTTCTGGAAAACAAGATCCCATCCCACCTCCGTCACCCCGAGGGAAAATGGTATGGCTTCTCAACCCGTGCCCGCGTCATATTCTATGACAAGTCGCGCATCACTGATCCACCCAAGACCTACGAAGAGCTCGCCGATCCCAAGTACAAGGACATGATCTGCACGCGCTCCAGCTCCAACATCTACATGCTCTCCCTCATGGCGGGCATGATCGAGCACCTTGGAGCCGACAAGGCCAGGGAATGGGCAAAGGGCGTTTATGACAACCGGGCCCGCGACCCCGAGGGCGGCGACACGGACCAGCTGCGTGGCGTGGCCTCCGGTCTCTGCGGCATCGCTCTTTCCAACACGTACTACTATGCACGCGCCCTGCGCTCGGATGTTCGCGACCTGACAGGCAAGACCGATAACATCGGCATCGTATTTCCCAACCAGGAAACCTTTGGCGCTCACGTCAACATTTCTGGCGGCGGCGTCGTAAAAACGTCACCGAACAAGGACAACGCCATCAAATTCCTCGAGTACCTCGCCAGCGACTCTGCCCAGAATTATCTGGCCGCCGGCAACGACGAATATCCCGTCGTTGATGGGGTCGCAGCCAGCACCAGCGTAAAGACGCTAGGCGAGTTCAAAGGCGACGAACTACCATTGATCAAACTTGGAGAAAACCAATCTCAGGCACAAAAGATTTACGATGAGGTTGGATACAAGTAAGGCTGTACCGCCGAATCCGGCTCAAAGACCGCCGGCCCTGTTTCAGGGCCGGCGATTTCTGCTGATTGCGACCGAGAAGAAGGACCACGACATCGACCTATGTTGACGGCCGGCAGACTTTCATCCTCCCTCAGTCTCAAGAATGTCAGCGGGTTGGCGCTCACCGCCATGGCCATCGCGCTTGTGCTGCTGACGCCGATCATATGGGTCGCCCTATCGGTTCTGACCTCGGACAAGGGTACCATTACCCATCTGGCGAAAACCGTCCTTCCAACCTACATCGAGAACACCGTGCTCCTTGTTATAGGAGTGTCCAGCGGAGTGTTTCTGGTCGGAACGGGATGCGCCTGGCTCGTAGTCATGTGCCGCTTTCCCGGTCGGCGCTTCTTTGAATGGGCGTTGATCGTTCCGCTTGCGATCCCGGCCTACATCATCGCCTACGCCTACACCGACCTCCTGTCACATCCCGGAGCCGTCCAATCGACTTTGCGTGCACTGACAGGATGGGGCCCGCGCGACTATTGGTTCCCGAACATCCGCTCTCTGGGCGGCGCGATCTGCATGTTCATCCTCGTGCTGTACCCGTACGTATACCTTTTGGCGCGCAATGCGTTTCTCGAGCAATCGACCTGCTACACCGAGGTCGGCCGCACTCTGGGGCGCACACCCTGGCAGGTCTTCTTCGAAATATCGTTGCCGCTCGCAAGGCCCGCGATTGCAGGTGGCGTTTCGTTGGCGCTGATGGAAACGCTGGCCGACTTCGGTGCCGTCTCGCACTTTGGCGTTCAGACCTTTACCACCGGCATCTATCGCGCCTGGCTTTCAATGGACGATCCCATCGCAGCTGGGCAATTGGCAACGATGCTGCTGTCGATCGTGTTGACCATCGTCCTCATCGAACGCTTCGAAAGGCGCAGCGCACGGATTTTCTCAAGCCGCCGGCATCGGGAGCTTCCCGGATATAAGCTCAAAGGCGCTTCCGCCTGGGCCGCCACTGCGTTTTGCGCGCTTCCCGTGACGTTGGGCTTCCTGCTGCCGGTACTGGTGTTGGCCGAACTAAGCTGGGAGGGAGGTCACTCGATCTTCTCTGACAGATATCTGCAATTGATAGGCAATTCACTCATCCTGGCGTCGCTCGCCGCAACCGTCGCCGTTGTCGTCGCATTGGTGATGAACTACGCACAGCGTTTGTCACCCGGCATTCTCAGCTCCATCGCCTGCCGCCTGTCGAACCTGGGCTACGCAGTGCCCGGCTCGATCATTGCGGTCGGCATCCTCATCCCGTTTGCCGCCTTCGACAACGCGCTCGATCAGGCGATGCGGAATATGTTCGGCGTGTCCACCGGGCTGGTGCTGACCGGATCGATCATCGCCCTGGTGTTGGCCTATGTGATCCGCTTCATGGCAGTCGCCTTCAACTCCCTTGAGTCGAACTTGAGCAAGATACCGCCCTCAATGGATTCAGCCGCCCGCACGCTCGGCCAGACCCAGATTGGCACTCTGCGCCGCATTCATCTCCCGCTGATCTCAGGCGGCATCATGACGGCCCTCATGATGGTGTTTGTCGATGTCATGAAAGAACTGCCGGCGACGCTCATCATCCGGCCTTTCAACTTCGACACGCTCGCGGTCCAGGCCTATCGGCTGGCCTCCGACGAGCGGCTGGCACAAGCCGCAACGCCCTCGCTGATCCTCGTTGCCGTGGGCATGATCCCCGTGATTGTACTCAGCCGCCGCATCATGCGATCTCGCAAGATTGTCGACGAGTAACGAAAATTTCGTGAGCACGAGCGACTTATTTACGATGACAGTCAACATTCCGGCCGTTATATTTCAAGCGGTCGGACGATAAGAAGTCCGGCCAAAGCAAGCGGGCCTTTGCATGCGAGATCAATAGTCAGGCGAGAGACTTAACGGGAGAGCCGATAGACGCGCCGGACGAACAAGGAAGCGACGGATCCGAAATGCGACTGAGCAAGACCACGAACCACGCAATCAAGATTCTAATCGATTGCGCGCATTCGCAAAACGAACTGGTGAAAGTCGCCGAAATTTCCCAGCGGCTGGACATCACGCCCCAGAACGTTTTCAAGATCGTCCATCTGTTGTCGCGCGCTGGCTTTCTCTCCGCCGTAAGGGGACGCCACGGCGGTGTCCGCTTATCGATGCCAGCCAAGGATATCCAGGTGGGGCACGTCGTTCGCGCCATCGAGGAATCGGCAACGGCCGCACAGCATCCATCCGGTATCGATGGACCGCGGTTCGACACTCTGGTGGACACCGCGCTGGAAGCGTTCATCGAGGTTCTGAATAATCACACGATAGCCGAAATGGCGAAATCCGCGCGCAATGAACGCGCCACTGCGGCCCCCCGAAACGCGACGGCGTCGAAAGCGAAGCTCGCGAAAGTAGCACCGCCAGCAGCCACAAAATCGCGCAAAACGCCCCGGACGAGAAGGCCCTCCGCCAAAGCAGCGCAACACAGTGCACGCCGTTAGCGTGTGATCGTTTCGGCAAGAATCGCTTCCGTCGTGAGTTGAAGCTTGAGGCGGTCACGGGAACTGCGCGTTAGAACAGCCCCGTTCGCACGCAGGGTTTAAGTTGTTCAAGAACTCTTGTGACCTCGGCACGGTTAGCTGTCGCATGCTTGGGTGCTATTCTCCGAGATAGCGCATGTTCGCCCAGCCCTGCACGCCCCGCCAGTTGACCCGGCACCATCGGCCTTCGCACGGCCCCACACAGATCACGCCCGTTCCATCTGCGGGAATGGAACCATAAATCGAATAATTCGATCCTGGCCCTGAGCGGATATTAAGACTGTCCCAGGACGCCACACCGCGTACCCGATAGCTGTCTGGACCATGCGCACAATCCATCACGTTCGGCTGCGCCTCGGCCGGAAGATATCCGCCCCCCAAAACAAGAATTACGGCGATCAAACCTGCCGCGGGCCAAGCAATCCTCATGATCGGTCCTCCTGAACACACTAAACCAGATATCGCCTGCGACATGAACCGCACATGGACAAAAAACGGGCGCCGTAGACCGAGCGCTTGCAACGAAAAAGGGGCCGCCGAACCGGCAGCCCCTCGTCAGTGAATTTGCCTTGAAGTCGTCCGCGATCAGAATTTGATCCGCGCACCACCCATGACCATGTCCATGCGGATATCGTGATCGCGCAGCGTAACCGTCGCCGGAGTAAGCGAGAAGTCCGTGATGTCATCGGCGGTGTAGTGGCGATAAGACAGGAACAACTCCATCGCGGCCGCATCGATCTGCTGCACGACACCGAAACCGTAGACTGAAGCCGTCTCATCGAAGCGGTCATCAACAGCAGGAATGCCGAATTCAAGACCGACACCGGAGATGCGGTAGAATTCGCCGTAGATCGACGTATCGCCCAGCGGTGAGAACCGGCGCACAAGACCCGACTTCAGGTAGAAATACTGCTCGTCGCGGATTTTAACACCAGGCACGGGCGATTCGTTCCATTCGCGAGCACCGGCAGCACCGGTGAAGAACAGACCAGTTGGATCATGCAGGATGGAAACCGAACCAACGACTTCCGAGTGATCAGGAATTGAGTTCGCACCGCCGACCAGAGCAATGATGTTGTCGGTGTCGACAGTTTTGCCATCATGATAGCCAATGCCGCCGCGCAGTTTGAACTCGCCGAGCTGACCTGCATAACGCAGCGCCACGTCCCAATC
>CAYGRH010000010.1:0-24023 GCA_964352165.1 uncultured Hyphomicrobiaceae bacterium
AGCATGGCCGGTCCGTCGCGATCCTCCAGGATGTAGACGCTGCCTGTGGATTGCGCGCTGGAGATAAACTTGGAAAATGCCTCGATACGAAGCCGTTCGGCGATGTCGAGGGGCTCGAATTCGCCTTCAATGGATTCGCTGGTCCAGTCCGTCGCAATCAACCGGCGCAATTCGGAAAGTTTCGGCAAGACCTCACTCAGGAGCTCGGCAAGCATCAACGTCTTCACGCGCGGGTTTTCCGCAAGGACGTCGGCCCAGCGTTTAGCCTCGGCTTCGCTCGACCACAGGAATGTTACTTCCCGGCCCGACATATTCTGCGAGGGGACGCGGGCGAGACCTTCCTCACCGGCAATGGCAAAGGCGCGCCGATTTGCACAAACGCGCTTGATGAAGCGTTCCCGTTGGGTGACTTCGGGGATGCGCGGAGTGGCGTGCATGGGCCGAACCTCATTCGAATCAATTGGTTCGGTATCATCTCATATTGCCGCGCAATGTGCGCTTGGCTGTTCGTTATGAGGGGACCGTCCAGCGAGGCTTCTTGGCATTCGACGGGCTGCATGCTCAAGCCGTCTAGGTCTGGCCGTCTATGTCTGTCCGTCTAGTTCTGGCGCAGCAATCCCAGGAAGCGGGAGGCCGCATCCATCTCGATCCAGCGCTTGGCCCGGCGCTCGGTGGCTTCCTCATCGCTGCCCCAAACGCTCCACTGCCAGTCCTCATCGACATTAGCCAGGTCCCAGACCTGTTTGGCATCGAGCCCGCCGTGAGCGTGGGCAAGCGCCAGGATCATCGATCCGGTCAACGTGGTCATGACATGCAAGGGCGTGAGGTGAAGCGCGTCGAACCTGGCGGCCTGGCGGTTGGCTTCCTCTAATGCCGCTGCTTCCTGGGTGATTGGCATGACCCCAACCGTCGTCTTGAGATTGATGCCGAGCGACTTGCTGGCCCACTTGAGGATCGGTTCCCAGCCAGCCTGCTGGCGCTCGACCAATTCGAGAGGATGGCCCGCGCGGTAACACAAAAGATCGCTACCGGCGAAGGCTGCCATGTCGGCTGCGACTTCGCCCTCCATGCCGGTGACCGCATCAATGGCCGTGTTGGCCATTTTCGTCAGCGGCATGGCTTCGGGATCGATATGGGTTTTCTGGGCGCCCCATTCGTCCGCAACAGCCTGTGCGAGCGCCTGACTTGGCAGGGCGAGCGGACGCTTGCCCGGTGTTTTCACGGGTCGGCCATCGAGACGGATGGAATAGCCGTCTGACTGAGCTTCCACGGTGGCGTTTTGATAAAACCGCTTGATGCGGACCGGCTGCATGGCTGCTGCCATGCGCTGGCGCGGATCGCGGGAGGGCTCGTTGTCTTTGTCGCGCGAGATCATCAGGCAGCCGCCTCCGGCGGCACGAAATGCGCATCGATTGCAGCGGGCAGCTCGGCAAACGTATCGATGAGGCGATCGACACCGATCTCCAGCAATTCAGGCGCGTGATGATAGCCCCAGCTTACTCCTATGCGGCCGACCCGGGCTGCTCGCGCCATTTCCATGTCAAACGTCGTATCGCCGATCATGACGGTCATTTGCGGCTCTACGCCGGCTTCGGCCATGGCGCGTTCCAGCATCGACGGATGGGGTTTTGATGGGTGATCATCTGCCGTCTGGATGGTCATGAAGTGTGAGCCCAGCGCCTCGCGCTCGAACAAGGCGTCAACGCCTCGCCGGGACTTGCCCGTTGCGATGCCGAGCAGGACGTCTTCGCGGGCTGACAGTGCCGCGATAATGCGGCGGGCATCGGTGAACAAAGGTTCGTTGTGCAGAGGGTCTGCACGCATTTCAGCAAACGCGGCCTTGTAGCTGTCGGCTATGCGGGCCACGGTATCGGGCTCGTTTTGCGGCATGAGGCGCGCAATAGCTTCACCGAGGGATAAGCCGACGATAGACAAGACTGCTTCTCGCGTTGGCGGGGTGAGCGCATGTGCTTCGAAGGCCCGGTCCATTGCGGCAACGATGACGTGCTGGCTATCGACGATGGTGCCGTCGCAATCAAATACGATGAGTTTCACGCTGTGCGGCCTTCCCTGGTCTTCGCGTCCAATCGTTGTGTGCCCCTGGTATATGCTGGAAAATTAAGCGTCATAGCGGTTGGCATCGAGCCCAAGCAGCTCAAAGGTTCGGCTCATATGGTCGGGGAGTGAGGCGGTCACATCGAGCGTTTTCTTTTCGATGGGGTGCGGGAGGATCAGCCGGCGGGCATGCAGATGAAGCTGGTTGTCCATGTTTTCGGCCGGCATGACCTTGTCCCCGTCATACTTGTTGTCGCCGACAATCGGATGACCGATCAGCGCCATGTGGGCGCGCAACTGATGCTGGCGTCCGGTGACCGGTTTGAGCGAAACCCAGGCGGCCTGCTGGCCGATACGGTCGATGACGGAATAATGCGTCGTCGCGTGCATCGCCTCTTCCTGTTCGCCTGGAAGGGCTTTGCGCACACGGTCGCCATCGGGTCCGGATGCTTTCACCAGCGGTGCTTCGACTTTGCCCTGGTGCGGTTTAGGCACGCCAGCGACGAGCGCCCAGTATGTCTTGGAGGCAGACCGCGTCTGGAATGTGCGCCCGAGCTTGGCGGCTGCATCGCGATGCTTGGCGATGAGCAGCACACCCGTCGTGTCGCGGTCGAGGCGATGGACCAGGCGCGGCCTGTCGCCGAAGCGATCGACCATGCCAGCCAGGATTCCATCGATGTGCCGCTTGGTGCCGGTGCCACCCTGAACGGCGATGCCGAAGGGCTTGTTGAGAACGAGGACGTGATCGTCTTCAAACAAGATGATGCGCTCGATGAAGTCGCGGTCCGCTTTTGAAACGCCTGGTGGCGGCTTCACCGATGGGGGGCGTTTTGCAGGTTCGCGCACGGTCTTCGGCACACGGATTTTTGCCCCCGTCGCAAGCCGCTCGTTGGCCAGCACGCGGCGGCTGTCAACGCGCACCTGGCCAGATCGCAAGAGTTTCTGCAGGAAGCCGTAGGTTACGTCGGGGAAGTGGATCTTAAACCAACGGTCGAGACGCACGCCGTCTTCTGCAGCGCGGACCTCTATGGTTTCGACGCGGTCGCTCATGGCAGCATTGCCCTTGCCAGCGCCATACCTGCGTAGATTGCCAGGATCGCGCAGGCGACGGAACCTGCGAGATAAAGAGCTGCTGCGAAATGGGCTTTGCGTTCAAGAAGCATCGCGAAATCCAATGAGAATGCGGAGAACGTGGTGAAGCCTCCGAGAATGCCTGTCATCAGGAACGTTGCCGTCTCCTGCGATCCGCCAAGGCGGCGGGCGACAAGCACGACCAACACGCCCATCAGAAACGAACCTATGACGTTGACCGAAAACGTCCACCAGGGAACGATATTGCCCGGGCCGAGCCAGCGGGACATGCCGGTGTTCACAAGATAGCGCGCGCCTGCGCCGATGGCGCCGCCGGCAGACGCCAGCAAGAGAAGTTTCATTTTGAGGTGTTCCGGTTGGCGTCTCATGGCCGTCAGCCCCGCAGGGCGACGTCTCCAGCGTGTTATAACGCTGATTGCGGGCAAACCGGAAGGCCAGCGGCACTATTGCACGGCGTGCGCTCATCCCGCCGGGTCAATGCGCCAACGCGAGCCGTCTGCCGATTGCGTCAGGCCTTATCTTTTTTCCCTTCGAACAGTCCGCCAATAACCCAGCCGATGGTCCAGCCAACGAGCAACCCGGCAAGGTTGAGGCCCATGTAAATCGCCCCGTGCAGCGTCGAAACCTCGTCGGGGCTTTGGAAACTGTATTGAGCCACGGCCCAGGTGGCGACGGGACTTGCGACGTACAATGTCACGGCCAAAGCCACGGCAATGGCAAACAGATTGGCGATCAGGAAGCGCATAGGCCCTCTCAAGCGTTAGTTTTCCAGGTTGGCCGGCGCATTGCCGCGCCACATTCAGCCCATTGTTGCGCGGGCGTTAACCAACCTGCGCGCCGGCGGCTACTTGACCTCCCAGAACCAGATTTCGTTGGCATCTGCGTAATTTGAATAATAGCCGACCCAGGAGAACCACTCCATCAGCCACTTGGCGCTCGAGCGGTAGCCGTTCCACACATCGATATGGTCGCCCGTCGGGCTGCCTGAGGCATCCGTGCCGCGGTGCCAGTAGTCCTTGATGAAGATGATGCCGGTGCGCCCGAACAGCTTGTGATAGAATTCGGCGACGTCCGGCCCCTTGATGATCTCGCGCGGGCCGAGACCGGGTATCTTTGCCGCATTGATGGCGTTCGCGAGCTGACTGGCATTGATGTAGTGCATGTCGGAGCGCGGATGGTGGTAGCAGTGGGTCACGCGGCCCATCTGTCCGTCCTGAATCCCTGCCCGGCGCAGTGCCACGCCCATGCGGATCGCACACTGATTGGCAAACACCGGATGGCCCGGCTTGATGATCCGCCCCTCCAGATTTTCAAATTCGCTGTGTGCGATGCAGGGGGTCTGCACGCTTTCGTTGATCGGGTGGCCGAGCCACAAATCCTTGAACGCGATTGTCACGTCGGTCTCCAGGGCCGTTGTTTGCCGATTGCCGGCAGGCAGTGACAGCATAGTTCGGCTGGCGGGTGGCGGAAAGGGGAGCTTATTCTTTTGCCGCCAGCGCTGGTTTCGCCGCCACGCAATGGGTGGTGGCCTGTCCAGTTGTCATCGGATCACGCCTTGCACCCGTTTATAAGCAAAACAATGTCTCAGGGATGAACGTTTATGCTCAAAACAACTTTTATGGCAGCGGTGGTTGCGGGGATGGGGATGTTTTCCGGTTTTCTGGCTGGCAACGCCGCAGCGCAGGAACTCGACAAGCTCTCGCAGGCCCGGCTGTCAGCGATCGATGGGGATCATGGGACGTGCGCGCGGCTTTCGGATGAAGCGCGCCGCCTGCCGGACAGCTCATGGCATGCGCACCATGTGTTTGCGACTTGCGAGGTGTACGACGCCGATGCCAAGCGGGCCGAAATCGGCGAGGTCGCGTATGTCGAACGCATCAAAAATGCCATTGGCGCGCTTGAGTTTCTGCTCAACAACCCGGGGCTGCTGACGGCTCGTTCGCAGCGGGATTCCGTGGGGTTCATTGTCGAGGAACTCAACAAGCGTGTGGTTGCTTCACAGAATGCCTTGCGGGAGTGATTATGGGCGCAAACAGCGTGCGGATGTGTGGGTGCGGGGTGTCTTCGGGCCGGCTTGGCCTACCTTAATCTGATCCTCCCGCGTTGCGCTTTTTTCTCAGGCCATCCCAATAGGCCAGCCGCTTGTTTAATTCTCGTTCGAAGCCGCGCTCCGGCGGCGCATAGTATCTTGGGCGTTTGCCCATCTCATCGGGAAAGTAGTTCTGGCCGGAGAACCCGTCCGGGGCGTCATGGTCGTAAGCATAACCGTCGCCGTAGCCTTCGTCCTCCATCAGCTTGGTGGGCGCGTTCAGGATTGTCTTGGGCGGCGACAGCGATCCGTGCTGTTTGGCCGCCCGCATGGCAGCCTTGTAGGCCACATAGTTGCCGTTCGATTTCGGCGCGGTCGCCAGATAGATCGTCGCCTGGGCAAGTGCCAGTTCGCCCTCAGGAGAACCGAGAAAATCAAACGCGTCTTTTGCGGCAAGCGTCTGCGTCAGCGCCTGTGGGTCGGCAAGCCCGATATCTTCAACGGCCATGCGAACAAGGCGACGGGCGATGAACAGCCTGTCCTCGCCGCCATCCAGCATGCGGCACAACCAGTAGAGGGCTGCGTCCGGGTCCGAGCCGCGAACGGACTTATGCAGCGCCGAGACCAGGTTGTAATGACCATCGCGGCCTTTGTCGTATAGAGGCGCGCGGCGCTGGACGAGCGTGGTGAGCGCCTTACGGTCGAGCAGGTTCTCTGAGGCCGGATCGGTTGCTGCAAACACCTCTTCGGCTAGATTGATTATGGTTCGTCCGTCGCCGTCGGCCATGGCCTTGATGGCCTCGCGGGCTTCGGGATCGAGAGGAAGTTTGCGTCCCTCGACCTCCTCGGCGCGTGACAGCAGTTTTTCGAGCGCCTCGTCGTCATGCCGGTTGAAGACCAGCACCACGGCGCGCGACAAGACGGCTGCGTTCAGCTCAAAGGACGGGTTTTCCGTGGTCGCGCCGACGAGCGTGATGGTGCCGTCCTCCATGTGCGGCAGGAAGCTGTCCTGCTGGGCGCGGTTGAAGCGATGGATCTCATCGATGAACAACAGCGTGCCCTCGCCAGTCTGGCGGCGGGCCTTGGCGCGGTCGAAGGCTTTGCGAAGATCCTGGACTCCGGAAAAGATCGCCGAGAGCTGCTCGAAGGCCAGATTGGTTTCATCCGCCAGCAGTCGGGCGACCGTCGTCTTGCCGCATCCCGGAGGCCCCCAGAGGATCATGCTTGAGAGCCGTTTGGCCGCAATCATCCGGGTCAAGGTGCCTTGCTGGCCGACAAGATGATCCTGGCCGACAACTTCATGCAACGCGCGCGGACGCAGGCGGTCTGCCAGCGGGCGGGGCGCATCGTTTTCGAGACCGGCGGATTGAAACAGATCTGACATGGCACGTTTATAACCCAGGCGGTGGGGCGGCTGGAGTCCTTGTTTGGCTGCTTGGGTTTTGCCCACACTCGGCAGGCCGGTGTGGGGCTGGAATCCTGCTTAGCCCACACTCGGTAAACCGGTGTGGGGCTGGTTGCCTACGGGCGTCACAATCTAGGGGATGATGTCTAGCGACCGTCATCAACCTCGGCGCGTAGGGCCGTGGAGCAAGGCGACCCGCGGCAATGCCGCGCGCCCGCGCAGGCGCAGCGAACGCAAGTGAGCGATACGCGCCGTGAGCGACACCAACCAGCCCGCAGGGCCGTGGAGCGGGGCGATCCGACCGCCCTCACGACTTCAGGAAGTGAGGGGCAACAAAAAACGCGCCCCCGCGGAGGCGCAGCGAACGCAAGTGAGCGTAACGCGCCGTGAGCGACATTCAATAAGCCGGGACGCGGAGTTCGAGGCGGCGGCCGGCGCGGCGCACGGCGATCTGCCAGATGCGCGGCGTCGATGCTAGGGCACGTTCGAGACCGGAGATATCTTTGATGACGGAGCTGCCAACCTCGGAGATGACGTCACCCTGCCTGAAGCCGAGCCGTGCTGAGATCGAACGCTGCTGAACGCTGAGGATTGCAACACCCTCCTCATCATCGACCTGAAGCTCCTCTGCAATCGTCGGCAGGAGGTTGGCAACCCGTGCGCCGTCGAAAGGATGGTTGCCTGACAAGTTGCGTATATCGCCACGCCCCGGCTGGGGCGCGCGTTCGACGGCAATCTTCACGCTGGCAGGGCTGCCTCGCCGGATAACGCCTAACTCTGCTGTCGCGCCGACGCCAAGCGTCGTCAATCGGTACTGAACGCCCCTGGCATCTGCCACCTCGAAACCGTCGACACGAGTAATGACGTCGCCCGTCTTCAGGCCGCCCCGATCAGCGGGACTTTTGTTGTAGACCCTTGAGACAACCGCTCCGGCGACACGGCCGATGCCCAGCGCGTCAGCCATATCGCGCGTTACGTTTTCGAGGCGCGCGCCCAGCCACGGGCGTTCGACCTTGCGACCCTCGACTGCGCTATCGACAAACAGACGGACGAGGTTGGAGGGGATGGCAAAGCCGATGCCGTTCGAGCCGCCAGAGCGCGAGAAGATTGCCGTGTTGATGCCGATCAGCTTGCCCTCGATATCGACGAGCGCTCCGCCTGAGTTTCCAGGGTTGATGGCCGCATCCGTCTGGATAAAAACCGCATCTGATTTCAACTGGGAACGGGCCAGTGCCGATACGATCCCGCTGGTCACCGTCTGGCCGACGCCGAACGGGTTGCCGATAGCCAGTGCCAGATCGCCGACTTCCAGGCTGTCGCTGTCTTCGAATTCAAGAAACGGGAATTCCTCGCCGTCGCCTTCGATCTTGAGAATGGCGATATCGGTCTTGTCGTCCTGACTGAGAACCTTGGCGTCGAACTCCCGTTTATCAGCGAGCGCCACGCGGATTTCGGTTTCGCCCCGCTGCTTGATGACGTGCGTGTTCGTGACGATAACGCCGGTTGGGCTGACGATCACGCCGGAACCGAGCGAGGACTGCATCCGGTCCGTGGGCTGGCCGAAGCGATCACCGAAGAAAAAATCAAAGAAGGGATCGCGGCGCAGCGGCGATGAAAACGCACGAACGCGGGACGAAACATAGACGTTGACGACGGCAGGGGCTGCCTTGCGCACGATCGGGGAGAACGAATACTGCACGACCTCGCGCGTGGCCGGAACGACGCGGCGCGTTTCGCTCGTCGCGCTGGTGGCGAGGAATGCCACCGTGGCCAACGCGCAGATGAGCATGGCGGCGATTGCCGTTCTTCCGATTGTGAAGCGCATCATCAGTGACGTCCTCTTATCGTTGAGTGTGTGGACGCGCCAAGAGCACCAGCGCGTCGCGTTCTAGTTCAGCTGAACTGCGATCGTATGCAGAAATGTAGTGTGCAGACATGGGCAAGGCCAAGACCTTCTGGGGCAAGGCCAAGACCATCTGGGGATGGGTTTGCCATATTGAAACGCAAAACGCGGCCGTCGCCGAAGCCACAGCCGCGTTATGAGTTTCAAATCGGCGGCCAGGAGGCTGCCAAGCGAACCGCCGCTTAGACGCCTTCGCCCTCTTGTTCCTGCTGGGCCAGCCATTCGGCGTGGCGCTCTTTGTCTTCGCGGCCTTTGACCTCCGGATCGCGGTCGACAAGCTCGATCACTGCGCGCGGTGCGCTATCACCGTAGCGGAAGCCTGCTTTCAGGACACGGGTGTAGCCACCGGAGCGGTCCTTGTAGCGGGTCGCAAGCGTATCAAACAGCTTCTTGACCATGTCTTCATCGCGCAGGCGGGCTGCTGCCAGACGACGGGAATTCAGGTCGCCGCGCTTGCCGAGCGTTATGTACTTGTCGACGACGCGCTTTAGTTCCTTCGCCTTGGGCAGTGTCGTTACGATCTGCTCGTGGCGAATGAGGCTTGCTGCCATGTTCGACAACATCGCCTGACGGTGGGCACTGTCGCGGCTCAAACGCCGCCCGAGTTTACGGTGTCTCATTAGTCTCTACCTTTTGTCTCTTACGCTTGTTGATGGCGAGGTTCTTTGGCCTCTGCCTTGTTAGTTTGCTCGGCGACTCCCCTTTATGGGTTTGCCCACAATCGGCAGGCCGATGTGGGGGTGAGAGCCGGCCGCCAGGCGCGGATCTCAAAAGTTAGTACTGATCCTCGAAGCGCTTGGCGAGTTCTTCGATGTTGTCGGGTGGCCAGTTCGGCACTTCCATGCCGAGGTGAAGACCCATGCCAGCCAGCACTTCCTTGATCTCGTTGAGCGACTTGCGGCCAAAGTTCGGCGTGCGCAGCATCTCGGCTTCCGTCTTCTGAATGAGGTCGCCGATGTATACTATGTTGTCGTTCTTCAGGCAGTTGGCTGAGCGAACCGAAAGCTCGAGTTCGTCGACCTTCTTGAGGAGGGCCGCATTGAACGCCAATTCCGGGTGGCGCTCTTCTTCCTGCGGCTTCTTGGGCTCTTCGAAGTTGACGAAGACAGCGAGCTGATCCTGAAGGATGCGCGCGGCGAGCGCTACGGCATCTTCCGGCGTCATGGAGCCGTCGGTCTCAACTGTCATGGTGAGCTTGTCGAAGTCCAGGATCTGGCCTTCGCGGGTATGCTCGACCTTGTATGAGACCTTTTTGACCGGGCTGTACAGGCTGTCGATCGGGATCAGGCCGATGGGGGCGTCTTCGGGTCGGTTGCGGTCGGCTGCAACGTAGCCCTTGCCCATGTCGGCGGTGAATTCCATGCGGATCGACGCGCCCTGGTCGAGCTGGCAGATCATGTGATCGGGGTTGAGAATGTCGACGTCCGAACCTGTCTCGATATCACCGGCGAAAGCAGGACCGGGGCCCTCTTTCTTGAGGACCATGCGCTTTGGTCCTTCAGAATGCACGCGGAGCGCGATTTCCTTGATGTTGAGAACGATGTTCGTGACGTCTTCGCGCACGCCGGGAATCGACGAAAATTCGTGCAGGACGCCGTCGATCTGGACGGTGCGGATGGCTGCACCCTGCAGCGACGACAGCAGCACGCGGCGCAGGGCATTGCCAAGCGTCATGCCGAAGCCGCGCTCCAGAGGCTCGGCCACCATGGTGGCGACGCGCGAGGGATCGCGACCGGGGGTGATCTCAAGCTTGGCGGGCTTGATCAGATCCTGCCAGTTCTTTTGCAAAATGTTGGTCACTCGTGAGCCTCATCGGTTTGCGGGCGCGCCAGGCCGGGACATCATCGGCGCGCTCCAGTACGGGGCCAAATCCAATGCGGCTGCTCGGAACGGGGGCCGGCATGGCGCAAAGGGCAATCAGCCGTCGCTGCAGGGTTGGTGCCCCACCCGACGGCCCGGGATATCGATCTCAGACGCGGCGGCGCTTGCGCGGGCGGCAGCCGTTGTGCGGGATCGGCGTCACGTCGCGGATCGACGTGATCTGGAGGCCTACGGACTGCAGCGCGCGAAGGGCTGATTCACGGCCTGAACCGGGACCCGTGACTTCGACTTCCAGAATTTTCATTCCGTGTTCCTGGGCCTTCTTGCCGGCGTCTTCGGCAGCCATCTGGGCGGCGAACGGCGTCGATTTGCGCGAGCCTTTGAAGCCCATGGTTCCGGCTGACGACCAGGAAATCGTATTGCCCTGGGCATCGGTGATTGTGATCATCGTGTTGTTGAACGATGCGTTCACGTGGGCAACGCCCGAGGAGATGTTTTTCTTCTCGCGGCGACGCAACTTACCGCGCTGAGGTTCTTTGGCCATGGTGTGTTATTTGCTCCTGGGTGCTGCTCTGCGGCAGCAGATCGATCTCAATTCGTTTTAGCGACCCGGGACCAGTCAGCGCGAACTGCTGGCTCATCCGACTCAAAACGGTTGACGACCGCTGCCTTGATGCAACGATCGAAACCGCGATTACTTTTTCTTGCCCGCGATGGCCTTGGCCGGTCCCTTACGGGTGCGTGCATTGGTATGCGTGCGCTGACCGCGAACGGGCAGGCCTTTACGGTGGCGCAGGCCGCGATAGCAGCCCAAGTCCATCAGGCGCTTGATGTTCATGGCCGTGTCGCGGCGAAGATCGCCTTCGACCATGAAGTCGCGGTCGATGGTTTCGCGGATCTGGAGGACCTCAGCGTCCGTCAATTCGTTGACGCGGCGCTCGGCCGGGATCCCGACTTTCTCACAGATATCGGCCGCGAATTTCTGGCCGATGCCGTGAATGTACTGTAGCGCAATGATTACGCGCTTCTGCGTGGGAATGTTCACGCCTGCGATACGTGCCACCTGGGTCTCCTAGGACTTCTTTGCAAACCCGAAAACGCGGGTGTGGCCGGCAATTAACCGGCCTGGACCCGCGTTTCGCGTTTTGGCTTAGTACGCCGCAAAATCCGAACCGGGCTCAACGCGCCGGTGCCGATTGCGGCCATGCTTCGTTTGAAAATCGCGTCGTTGTAACCAACCACGGTCATTCCGTCAATCTTCGGACTTGACAAATCGCGTTCAGGCTACTGCCGAAAGAACGTTATTGATCTCACCCGTTACGTCATCGATCGACTGCATTCCGTCGATCGTCTTCAACCGGCCCGTTTTCGCATAGAACTCCGATAACGGGGCAGTCTGAGTTTTATAGGCCTCAAGACGTTGCTTGAACGTCTCGGGGTTGTCGTCTTTGCGGACCTGGCCACCGGCAGCAAGCGTTTCCTTGACGCGGTTTTCCATGCGGGCAAGCAGTGCACCCTCATCGACCTTAAGCTCGACTACTGCGTCGAGTTGCAGCTTCTTTTCGGCCAACATGGTGTCGAGGGCCTCGGCCTGGGCCACCGTGCGGGGGAAGCCGTCGAGAATGAAGCCGTTGGCGCAATCAGGTTCTTCGATGCGGTCAGAGACGATGCCGATCACGATGTCATCGGAGACAAGGCCGCCAGATTCCATGATGGCCTTAGCCTTCTGGCCAACTTCGCTTCCCGCCTTTACGGCCGCGCGGAGCATATCTCCCGTCGAAAGCTGAACGAGTTTGAATTTTTCGACGATACGATCGGCCTGGGTGCCTTTTCCGGCTCCGGGCGGTCCTAGGAGTATGATGTTCATCTACGTCCCCCTTTCGGGCTGCTTCCGCGAAGTTTGGCCTTTTTGATCAGCCCTTCGTACTGATGGGCCAGCAGGTGGCTCTGCACCTGGGAGACTGTATCCATCGTTACACTGACTGCAATCAGCAAGGACGTGCCGCCGAGTACGGCTGCAAAGGTCTGGGGGACGGCCGTGTTAGCGATCATAATCTCAGGCAACAAACAGACGGCTGCCAGATAGATCGCGCCGACAACGGTGATACGGGTCAAAACGAAGTCAATGTGTTCTGCGGTCTTGGCACCGGGACGGATGCCGGGAATGAACCCGCCGTACTTGCGCAAGTTGTCGGCTGTTTCCTGCGGATTGAAGACAACGGCTGTGTAGAAGAACGCAAAGAAGATGATCAGCAAGGCGTAGACGGCCATGTGCAGCGGTTGTCCGTAGCCAAGTGCTGCAACGATCGTCCGCAGCCACTCGTTGCCGGTTTGATCGGCGCCAGCGGTAAACTGGGCGAAGGTGATCGGTAGCAGCAGCAGCGATGATGCGAAGATTGGCGGAATGACGCCTGCCGAGTTCAGTTTGAGTGGCAAATGCGAACTATCACCCTGGAACATGCGGTTGCCGACCTGCCGCTTGGGGTACTGGATCAGCAGCCGGCGCTGAGCGCGCTCGACAAACACGATAGCGATGATCACGAAGACCATCAGGCCCAAGAGCGCAAACAGCATGAAAAGCGACAGCGCACCGGTGCGGGACAATTCGAACAGGCCGGCGATTGCGCCAGGCATGGTTGCAACGATACCGGCGAAGATGATGAGCGAGATGCCGTTGCCGACGCCGCGCTGGGTGATCTGTTCGCCCAGCCACATCAGGAACATCGTTCCGCCAACCAGCGTGATCACGGTCGACATGACGAAGAACCAGCCTGGATTGGTTACAACAGGCCCCGAGGCGGCGACTGTTCCCTGCAAGCCAACCGCGATCCCGTAGGCCTGGAAGGAGGCCAGCAGCACTGTCAGGTAGCGCGTGTACTGGTTGATCTGCTTGCGTCCTTGCTCGCCGTCCTTCTTCAGGGCTTCGAGCTTGGGGTTCACGCTCGTCATCAACTGCATGATGATCGATGCGGAGATGTAAGGCATAATGTTGAGCGCGAAAATCGCCATACGCTCGACGGCGCCGCCAGCAAAGGCGTTGAAAAGACCGAGGATGCCGCCTGAGACTTGGTTGAACGTTTCGGCAAAGGCGACCGGATTGATGCCAGGCAGCGGTATGAACGTGCCAAACCGGTAGACCAGCAAAGCGCCAAGCGTGAACAGAATGCGTTTCTTGAGATCTTCCGCCTTGGCGAAGGCGGAAAAGTTCATATTCGCAGCAAGCTGCTCGGCGGCGGATGCCATTCGTTCCAGTCTCCCGACACGGCCGACTAAGTCGGCTTTCGCGATTGCCGGCGCATTGCCCCCCAGGGATCAGCGCCTGCCAAAACTCGCGTGTTAATGCGTTCGCTCTAACATGGCCATTCGGTCCCTCCGGCGCAACGCCACCTATTGGCTCATAACGGTGGAGCCTGGGGCCGATGAACCCTGGTGCATTACGACCGCAATTGAGGGCGGTTGTCGTCGCCCCCCAGAAAGTCTGCGGCCAAGATGCACCCGAAAGGACCGTTAGCTGGACTTAGCAGCCTTCTTTGCAGCGGTTTTCTTCCGCTTTTCTTCGTCAGCCGGCAAGATCTTCTTTTCGATCAGTTTGATCGAACCGCCAGCCTTTTCGACTGCCCCCTTGGCAGATGCTGTGGCGTGGTCGAGGACGATTGTGACCTTCGCCGACAATTCGCCATTGCCGAGGAGGCGCAAACCATCCTTCGGACGGCGCAGAACTCCTGCTGCAACGAGCTTGGCGTTGTCGATTTCCTCACCGGCGGCGATCTTGCCGGCATCGATCGCTGTCTGCAGGGCACCAAGGCTGAGCTCGTTGAAGTCCTTGCGGCGCCACTTGTTGAAGCCGCGCTTTGGCAGGCGGCGGTAGAGCGGCATCTGGCCGCCTTCGAAACCACCGATAGCCACGCCCGAGCGCGCCGTCTGGCCCTTGCCACCGCGGCCACCCTGCTTGCCGACGCCGGAACCGATGCCGCGGCCGATGCGGACGCGCGTCTTGCGGGCGCCGGCATTGTCTTTGATCTCATTGAGCCGCATGGCTTTTAAAACTCCTAAGGTCGTCAATCTTCTTCTGATCGGAAACAGAGCGATGCGCGGCTGTGCGCGCAACCAAAACGGATCCGACTTAATCTTCCAAAACGCGCACCAGGTGGCGCACCTTCGTGATCATCCCGCGAACGGCCGGCGTATCTTCCAGCGTGCGGGTGCGGTTGATCTTATTCAGCCCCAGCCCCTTGAGGGTCTGCGTCTGGATTTCGGGACGGCGGATCGCGCTGCGGATCTGCTGCACCTTTAGCATTTTCTTCTCGGCCATCGTCTTCAATCCTCAGTGCAACGCCGCAAATCTGACGTCATTTGCCGGGAGCGGGCTATTCCCGCTCTCCGGCCGGTCTCAATTACTGTCTGCCTCGTCGTCCGCTTTACTGAGCATCAGCCATGATGGCTTCGGCCTTGGAAGAGGCATCTGAGCGGCGGGCCACGATGTCGGAGACCTTGAGGCCACGACGCGAGGCAACCGTGCGCGGGTTTTCCTGGCGCTGAAGCGCATCGAAAGTGGCGCGGATAACGTTGTATGGGTTCGTATTGCCGAGCGATTTGGCAACCACGTCCTGGACGCCCAGCATTTCGAAAACGGCGCGCATTGCACCGCCTGCGATGATACCGGTACCGGGAGGTGCCGAACGCAGCACAACGCGACCTGAACCGTGACGGCCTTCGCTATCGTGATGAAGCGTGCGGGCATCGCGCAACGGAACGCGCACGAGGCCGCGCTTTGCTGCTTCGGTTGCCTTGCGGATCGCCTCAGGCACTTCGCGCGCCTTGCCGTGACCGAAACCAACGCGACCTTTCAGGTCACCAACGATAACGAGAGCGGCAAACCCGAACCGTTTACCGCCCTTCACCACCTTGGCGACGCGGTTGATATGGACCAGCTTGTCGGTAAACTCGTTGTCGCGGTCGTCGCGATCACGGTCCCGCCCGCGGCGGCCTTCCGGAGAACGTGCCACAGAATAATCCTTCCCTTAGAATTCCAAGCCGCCTTCGCGGGCGGCATCGGCGAGCGCTTTTACGCGCCCATGAAACAGGTAACCGCCACGATCGAAGACGACATCCTTGATGCCGGCTTTTGTGGCGCGTTCGGCGACAAGTTTGCCGACGGTGGTCGCGGCTTCCTTGTCGGCGCCCGTCTTGAGCGAGGAGCGCAGATCTTTTTCAAGCGACGAGGCAGCGGCGATCGTTACGCCCTTCGCGTCGTCGATGACCTGAGCATAGATATGCTTGGACGAACGGTGAATGGACAGCCGCGGGCGATCGGACGCGACCTTCTTGAGCCGGCGGCGGACGCGCGCCTTGCGCCGTGCAAACTGTGATTTGAGACTTGCCATCTGGAGCGGTCCTTACTTCTTCTTGCCTTCCTTGCGGAAGATATATTCGCCCGAGTAGCGAATACCCTTGCCCTGGTAGGGCTCGGGCGGCTTGTAACTGCGAATGTCCGAGGCCACCTGGCCGACGAGCTGCTTGTCGATGCCGGAAACCTGAATGACTTCCTGTTTGGCACCTGATACCGCAACCGTCACACCGTCTGGGATCGGGTGCAGGACTTCGTGGGAGAAGCCCACCGTCAACTGCAGCGCCTTGCCCTTCATGGCCGCACGATAACCAACACCGGTGATCTCCAACGTCTTGGTGTAGCCCTCTGTGACGCCCGTTGCGAGGTTCGCGATCATCGTGCGCGACATCCCCCACTTGGCGCGGGCATCCTTGCTTTCATCGCGAGGCGTGACCGAAATGGAGCCATCACCCTGCTCGATTGCAACTTCGCCCGGTGCGGTGAACGCGAGTTCTCCCTTTGGGCCTTTCATCTTGACCGTCTGGCCAGCAAGCGTCGCCGTCACGTTGGACGGGATGGCGATTGGCTTTTTACCGATGCGCGACATTGGTTTTCAACCTCGTCTCCGGCCGTTGGCCGGCCGTCATTAGAAGATATTGCAGAGAATTTCGCCGCCGACCTTTTCCTCACGAGCGCGCGCATCCGACATCACGCCCTTGGGCGTGGACAGGATGGCAACGCCGAGGCCGTTGGCGACGGTCGGGATGTCCTTGACGGGCGAATATACCCGGCGACCGGGCTTGGATACGCGCTTGATTTCGCGGATCGCAGGCTTGCCGTCGTAGTACTTCAACTCGATTTCGAACTCGGGCTTGCCGTCCTTGGGCTCGATGCGGGCGTAACCGCGGATGTAGCCTTCGTCGGTCAAAACGTCGAGTACGCGGCCACGCAGGTTCGACGCGGGCGTCGAGACCTTCGGGCGGCGCCGCATCTGTGCGTTGCGGATGCGGGTCAGCATATCGCCAAGCGGATCGTTCATTGCCATTAGTGCAGCTCTCCCGTTACCAGCTCGACTTGACCATGCCGGGGATCAACCCCTGGCTCGCCAGCTCACGAAGCTGGTTGCGGCACATTCTCAGCTTGCGATAGTAGCCGCGCGGACGACCTGTCAGTTCGCACCGGTTACGGATGCGAACCTTCGAGGAATTGCGCGGCATTTCTGCCAGCTTCAGCCGTGCAGCAAAGCGATCTTCTGGCTGCAACAGCTCGTCCTTGGCAATCGCCTTGAGTCGCGCACGCTTCTCAGCGTAATGCTCGGCGAGCTTGCGCCGCTTCTTGTTGTTTTCAATCTTGCCGGTCTTGGCCATTCAAACTCCTCCTAAGGCCTTTCGGAAATCCCGAGGTCCTTAGCTGCGGAAAGGGAAGTTGAAACCGCGAAGCAATTCGCGGGCTTCGTCGTCGTTTGGTGCGGACGTCACAACGATGATGTCCAAACCCCAGATCTCGTCGACCTTGTCGTAGTCGATTTCGGGGAACACGATGTGTTCCTTCATGCCCATGGCGTAGTTGCCACGGCCATCGAAGCTCTTCGGGTTCAGGCCGCGGAAGTCCTTTATCCGCGGCATCGCGATGGTCACGAGGCGGTCCAGGAATTCATACATCCGGTCGCCGCGAAGCGTCACTTTGGTGCCGAGCGCCATGCCTTCGCGTACCTTGTAGGTCGCGATCGACTTGCGGGCCTTCGTGACGACCGGGCGCTGACCCGTGATGAGGGCCAAGTCGCCGGCGGCGCTCTCGACCTTCTTCTTGTCGTTGACCGCTTCGCCGACACCCATGTTGATCACGATTTTCTCGATCTTGGGGATCTGCATGATGTTGGCGTAGGAGAACTTTTCGCGCATCGCTGCACGAACGACGTCCTCATACTGCTTCTTCATGCGCGGCTTGTAGTCGGCCGGGCGAGCAGAAGCCGGGGCAGCATTGGAAGGCGAGGCCTTCTTTGCCTTGCGGCCGCCTTCCTTGGAAGCGCCCTGTTTTTTTGTATTCTCAGCCATGGCTTACTTCTTCTGCTCCGGAATGATTTCGCCAGAACGCTTGGCGAAACGGACCCTGGTTCCGTCCTCGAGTGCCTTCACGCCGACGCGGGTTGGCTTGCCGTCGCGCGGGTCCTCGTGAGCGAGGTTTGAAAGGTGGATCGTTGCCTCTTTCGAGATGATCCCGCCTTCTGCCTGCGCGGACTGACGCTGGTGCCTGCGCACCATGTTGACGCCGCGAACGAGTGCGCGGTCATCAGTCGGACGGACCTCGATAACTTCGCCGCGTTTGCCTTTGTCGCGACCTGCCAACACAATGACGCGGTCGCCTTTCTTGATCTTTGCCAGTGCCATGGCTCAAAGCACCTCCGGTGCGAGCGAGATGATCTTCATGTGGTTCTTGCCACGCAGCTCACGCGTGACAGGACCAAAGATGCGCGTTCCAATCGGTTCGCCTGCTGGATTGATCAGGACGGCGGCGTTGCGATCGAAGCGGATCAGCGAACCGTCGGGACGGCGCACGCCCTTGGCGGTGCGCACGACAACGGCCTTCATGACCTGGCCCTTCTTCACGCGACCCTTCGGAATGGCTTCCTTGACGGAGACGACGATAATGTCGCCGACCGTCGCGTACCTGCGCTTGGAACCGCCCAGCACCTTGATGCACTGGACACGCCGTGCGCCCGAGTTGTCGGCGACGTCGAGATTTGTCTCCATCTGGATCATCGCACTTGTCCTTTTATCCAGTTACCTTTGCGGCCGGTCGGGCTTTGCCACCCTTATCCAGCCTTGGTGTTGATCGGCGAAAAACCTGACTGTCTGGCGGCGCTCGCGATCCGGTTGATATTTCCGGTTCAGCATGCGCGCCGGGCAGCAAGCCCGTTGAGTGTTCGTCAGCCTTGCGCGGCACCCTCGGTATAGAGGTACCAACGCTTGTTCTTCGAGATCGGCGCGCCTTCGATGATCTGGACGCGGTCGCCAAGCTTGGCAGCGTTTGCTTCGTCGTGGGCGTGATACTTCTTCGAGCGCCGAACGGTCTTTTTGAACAGCGGGTGCGTGTAGCGGCGTTCGACTTCGACGACAACGGTTTTGTCGTTCTTATCGGAGACGACGACGCCGTGCAGGATGCGCTTGGGCATGTCTTCCTCTTATCCTTCTCAGGCGCCGGTGGCGGCGCTTACGCTCCGCTTCTGACGGGCAATGGTCATTACGCGGGCGATGTCGCGGCGAACCTGCCGGACACGCGCGGTGTTCTCAAGCTGGCCGGAGGCCCGTTGAAAGCGCAGGTTGAACTGCTCCTTCTTCAGCTTCACCAGTTGGTCGTCGAGCTGGTCGAGCGACATATCCCTGAACTCTTCGGCCTTCATCGTCTTCACGTCCTCAATTCTGGCTGCAGCGTCGCCCAACTAAGGCGAGCCGCGCGCCCTTGCGGGCAATCAGCTAATGCGGGTCACGACGCGCGTCTTAATCGGAAGCTTTGCTGCTCCCAACTCGAGCGCCTCACGAGCGATCTGGTCGGGCACGCCGTCCAGTTCGAACATAATGCGACCCGGCTTGACGCGGGCTGCCCAATACTCCAGCGATCCCTTGCCGGAGCCCATGCGGACTTCCTGCGGCTTCGAGGTCACCGGAAGATCCGGGAAAATACGGATCCAGACGCGGCCTGCACGCTTCATGTGGCGTGTGATGGCACGACGGCAGGCTTCGATCTGGCGCGCGGTGATGCGCTCGGGCTCGAGCGCCTTCAAACCGTGCGAGCCGAAGTTCAAAGCCGTGCCGCCTTTGGCCGCGCCTTTGATACGTCCCTTGAAGGCCTTCCGGAACTTCGTCTTCTTTGGCTGCATCATGGTCTTATTCCTTCAAACCTTCGCTTATGCGTCAGCGCCGCGGTCCCGACGCGGACGGCCGCCACCGGGGCCTTCCTGCAGTTCGAGCGCGCGCCGTTCGGCAGCCATCGGATCGTGTTCAATGATTTCGCCTTTGAAGATCCAAACCTTGATCCCGATGATGCCATACGCAGTCTTGGCTTCGGCGTAACCGAAGTCGATGTCGGCACGCAGCGTGTGGAGTGGAACGCGACCTTCGCGATACCATTCCGTGCGTGCGATTTCCGCGCCGCCGAGACGGCCAGCGACGTTGATACGAATGCCGAGTGCACCGAGGCGGAGTGCGGACTGAACCGCGCGCTTCATGGCACGACGGAAGGCAACACGACGCTCAAGCTGCTGGGCGATGTTTTCGCCGACCAGCGTCGCGTCGATTTCCGGCTTGCGGACTTCGACGACATTGAGGTGGACTTCGCTATCGGTCAGGCGCGCGAGTTGGCCGCGCAGCTTGTCGATGTCCGAACCCTTCTTGCCGATCAGAACGCCGGGGCGAGCGGTGTGAACCGTGACACGGCATTTCTTGTGCGGACGTTCGATCACGACCTTCGAAATGCCGGCCTGGCGCTGCTGCTTCATGATGTGCGCGCGGATCGCGAAATCTTCATGCAACAGCTTGCCGTACTCGGACTGGCCCGCAAACCAACGGCTATCCCAGGTGCGATTGATGCCCAGACGGAAGCCGACCGGATTGACCTTATGACCCATTATACGGCCTCCTGCTCTTGTGGCGCATCAGCCGATTTCTTGGCCTTGCCGGATGCGGACTTCTTGGCCTTTGCTTCGGCGACCGCTTCCTCGTCAACTTCGCGCACGATGACCGTAATCTGCGAGAACGGCTTCATGATCGCTGAAGAACGACCGCGACCGCGGGCGTGGAAGCGCTTCATGATGAGGTTCTTGCCGACGTGGGCTTCCGCGACGATCAACTGGTTGACGTCGAGGTCGTGGTTGTTTTCGGCGTTGGCGATTGCGCTCATCAGGCACTTGCGAACGTCGACCGCGATCCGCTTGCGCGAAAACTCGAGGTCGGCCAGGGCCTGTTCAACCTTCTTGCCGCGGATCATAGCGGCGACAAGGTTCAACTTCTGCGGGGAGACCCGCAGGTTGCGTGCGACTGCCAACGCTTCGTTGTTTGGCAGGGTGCGCTCTCTGCTTGGCTTGCCCATCAGCGTTTCGCCTTCTTATCACCGCCATGGCCGGGGAATGAACGCGTTGGCGAAAACTCCCCGAGCTTGTGACCGATCATATCCTCGGTGACATTCACCGGGACGTGCTTTTGTCCATTGTAGACGCCGAACGTCAGACCAACGAACTGGGGCAAAATCGTCGAACGACGGCTCCAGGTCTTGATGATCTCGTTGCGTCCAGACTGACGCACCTTATCGGCCTTCTTCAGTAGGTAACCGTCGATAAACGGTCCTTTCCAAACTGAGCGTGCCACCGGTTCTCTCCTTCGTGCTCCCGTATCAGGGGGAAGCTCTTACTTCTTCTTCAGGTGACGGCTACGGACGATAAACTTGTCGGTAGCCTTGTTCTTGCGGGTGCGAGCACCCTTTGTCGGTTTGCCCCACGGCGTGGTGAAGTGCTTACCGCCGTTGGTACGACCGCCGTTGGGGTGGTCGATCGGGTTCATGGTGATGCCGCGAACGGTTGGGCGGATGCCCTTCCAACGCGAGCGGCCAGCCTTACCCGTGACTGTGTTGGCGTGATCAGGGTTTGAAACGGCCCCGATGCTGGCCATGCAGTCGGCGCGGACCTTGCGGGTCTCGCCGGAATTCAGTTTCAGGATCGCCCAACCGCTATCGCGGCCGACGAGTTGTACGAACGCGCCGGCAGAGCGGGCGATCTGGCCGCCACGGCCCGGCTTAATTTCGACGTTGTGGACGATGGTGCCGATCGGCATTCCCGACAGCGGCATTGCATTGCCCGGCTTCACGTCGACCTGTTCGCCAGACATCACGGTATCGCCAACAGCCAAACGCTGCGGGGCCAGGATGTAGCTCAGCTCACCGTCCTCATACTTGATGAGCGCGATGAACGCGGTGCGGTTGGGATCGTACTCGATCCGCTCAACAACGGCTGGGACGTCGGCCTTGCGCCGCTTGAAGTCGACCAGACGATAGGTCTGCTTGTGGCCGCCGCCGATGTGGCGCGTCGTGATGCGGCCGAGCGCGTTGCGCCCACCGGTCTTCGACTTGCCCTCGGTCAACATCTTGACCGGCGCGCCCTTCCACAGATGCTTGCGGTCGACGATCACGAGCTGGCGCATGCCAGGTGAAGTCGGCCGGAAGGTCTTGAGTGCCATGTTCTCTCCTCCGCCTTAAAGGCCGGTTGTCACGTCGATGGAATGGCCTTCCTCGAGCGTGACGATTGCCTTCTTGGCATCGCTCAGCAGGGCCGTGCGGCCACGGAACGTCTTCTTCTTGCCCTTGCGGACCAGCGTGTTGACGGCCTTGACTTTCACGTTGAACAGAGCTTCGACGGCTGCCTTGATCGCAGGCTTGGTTGCGGTCTTGGGCACGTTGAAGATGATCTGATTTGCTTCTGACACCAGCGTCGATTTCTCGGTAATCACTGGCGACAGAATGATGTCGTAAGCCTTCAGCTTGATCATTGTCCTGCCTCCGTGCGCCGGCCTTCGGTCGCGCCGGCAAAGCGTGCTTCGATGGCCTCGATTGCAGCCTTCGTCAGCACCAGCTTTTTCCTGCGCAGGATGTCGTAAACATTGATCCCCTGCACCGGCAGGACATCAATGTTGGGAATGTTACGGGCCGCGCGGACAAAACCCGGTTCGAGCTCGGAACCGTCGATGATGAGCGCATTCGCCAGTTCAAGCTTGGCGAACTGCTCCTTCAGGCTTTTCGTTTTGCCGTCGGCGGATGAGGCGCGATCGAGGATCACGACATCGCCAGCCTTGATCTTGGATGACAGAGCGTGACGCAGGGCCAGCGCGCGGACCTTTTTCGGCAGGTCGATTGCGTGGCTGCGTGGCTTGGGGCCGAACGCCTTGCCACCACCGCGCCATTGTGGAACAGACTTGTCACCGTGACGAGCGCCGCCGGTGCCCTTCTGTTTGTACATCTTCTTGCCCGTGACCGTCACTTCCGAGCGGTCCTGAGCATGATGCGTTCCTGCCATGCGCTTCAGAAGCTGATAGCGAACCATCCGCTGAAGCAGGTCTGAGCGTGGCTCAAGGCCGAAAATCGCATCGGCAAGATCGATGCTACCGGCGCTGGTCGCCTCTAGGGTTTGAACGTCGGCTTTCATCACGCCTGTTCCTTCTGCTCGGCTGCCGGTGCATCACCGCGCGGCTTGAATGCGCCGGGCTTGGGAGCATCGTCAGGCAGCTTGCGCTTGACTGCATCGCGAACCATGACCCACGTTCCCTTTGAACCGGGAACAGCGCCACGGACCATGACAAGGCCGCGCTCGACATCAACACTCGCCACGACGAGGTTCTGGGTTGTGATGCGCTCCGAGCCCATGTGGCCGGCCATCTTCTTGCCCTTGAACACCTTGCCGGGGTCCTGACACTGACCGGTCGAACCGTGCGAGCGGTGAGAAACGGACACACCGTGCGTTGCGCGCAGGCCACCGAAGTTCCAGCGCTTCATTGCACCCTGGAAGCCCTTACCCTGGCTAGTACCCGTCACGTCGACAAACTGGCCGGGAACGAAGTGGTCGGCCGTGATCTCAGCGCCAACCTCAATGAGATTGTCAGGAGAGACGCGGAATTCAACGACCTTGCGCTTGGGCTCGACCTGGGCGATGGCAAAGTTCTGACGCTCGGCGCGCGACAGCCGCGAGGGCTTGCGCGTTCCTGAACCGAGTTGGACGGCTGTATAACCGTTCTTCTCCTCAGTCCGGTGGCTCAGAACCTGGCACTTCTCCATACGCAGCACAGTCACGGGGATGTGCTCGCCTGCGTCGGTGAAGATACGGGTCATGCCGATCTTCTGTGCGATAACTCCGGAACGCATCTGCATTCCTTCCCAATTCTTAGGGATCATGACGCTTGGCACCAAGGGTGCGTGGTCAGAGGATCCGGCTTCACTTTTTAGAGCTTGATCTCGACATCGACGCCTGCGGCGAGGTCGAGTTTCATGAGCGCGTCGACCGTCTGCGGTGTCGGATCAACGATATCGAGCATGCGCTTATGCGTGCGCATCTCGAACTGCTCACGGCTTTTCTTGTCCACGTGCGGAGACCGGTTCACGGTGAACCGCTCGATACGTGTCGGCAGCGGGATAGGTCCGCGGACCTCCGCGCCTGTCCGTTTTGCCGTGTTCACGATTTCCCGCGTCGACGCATCCAGGATGCGGTGGTCGAACGCTTTCAACCGGATGCGTATGTTTTGGCCGTTCATAGCTTCTCACAACTCGCCCAAATGGAAGAAGCGCCCGCCGTAACGGGCGCCTCCCGGATCCAGGTCCTTCGTTACTCGATGATCGACGAGACGACGCCGGCACC
>CAYGRH010000011.1:0-4749 GCA_964352165.1 uncultured Hyphomicrobiaceae bacterium
TTTGGTCCTGGTTTGGAAAAAAGCATGGCGGCGATGGGAACACAACATCGTCGGGCTGTAGATCTTTGCGATTGCATAAGCCATTGATGAAAAAGCCTTCGCGTTGCATCAATTGGCTGGCCTTATTATGGTCGGCGCGACAGTGAAGCTTTGTGCCGTAAGACGGTCGTGTTGGGTCTTAGTGTCATGACCAGTTGGCGTGGTGGCGTGTTCGACAACGCCGTCGGGTTGCGGCCGCGAAACATCTACAATCAATCACGGAGGAAACGAATGTCGCGAATTAGAAGGTCAAATGGCCTGGGGCTGTTCAGAGGTGCCGCGCTCGTGCTTGGCGGGATGCTCGCCGTATCATTGAGCTTGCCTGCTGCAGCTCATGGACCGACGCGGCAGAAGGTAACGGAAACAATCGAGATCAATGCCCCGGCTGAAAAGGTTTGGGGGGTGATCGGCAACTTCCAGGATATGAGCTGGCATCCTGCGGTTGAGAAAACCGAAGGTGAAGGTGGCAACGATGCTGACGCGACGCGCAAGCTGACTTTGGGTGGTGGCGGCGTCATCGAAGAAAAGTTACGGAAGTTGGATGCTGACGGTCGCTCGTACAAGTACGAGATCACCAACGTCGACGTTAAGGTGCTGCCGGTCAACAACTACTCGGCGAGCTTGAACGTTGCCGATGAAGGCGGGAAGTCGATCGTGACGTGGAAGGGCGCGTTTTATCGCGGTTACATGAACAACGATCCGCCCGATGATCTCAACGATGAGGCCGCGGTGAAGGCTGTCACGGGTGTTTACAAGGCAGGCCTTGAAGCATTGAAGAAATCTCTGGAAGCCGGTGGTTAATACGCGGCGGCTGATATGCGGCATTGCCGGAGGGCTTCTCGCTTTCGCCATGCTGGTGGGAGCGGGGAGTTTTCTTCGCTTGGAAGGCGCTCATGCTGGTGGCGACACCGCAGCTTCGAGCGCAAAGGCCGTTCGCGGCCGCGAAGCTTGGATCCCCAGTCAGCTCGCCGATGTGGTTTCGGTCGTTGATCTCGATACGTTTTCGGTCGTGGCCGAAGTCAAGATTTCAGGCAAGCCAGCCGGTGTCGCCGTATCGCCTGATGGTCAGACTATCTATGTGACCGCCCCGGAAGCCAAATCGGTTTGGGCCATCGATGCGGATAAACGCCAAGTCATAAGGCAGGTTGCGGTCGGTGAAGGACCGCTCGGTATTGCCGTTCACCCCAGTGATGGCCGCGTCTTCGTGGCGGATTGGTACACTCACGAAGTTTCGGTTCTTGCTGCCGTCAGTCTCGAAAAAATCGGGGCGGTTAAGGTCGGGCAGTCACCGTCCGGGGTGGCCGTGACGCCTGACGGGCGATTCGTCTTGAGCGCGGACCGCGACAGCCATCAAGTGTCGATCATCGATACTGGGCTATTGGAGCGCGTGGGCGTGGTCGATGTTGGTGAGCGGCCATTCGGGATCACCATTGATGCCGCCGGCGCGTTGGCCTACACCGCCAACGTGAAGGGCGATGACGTGACCGTGATCGATCTCGCCGCGAGAAAAGCGATTGGCTCGCTGAGCGTCGGCGCGCGGCCTTACGCGGTGGCGCTGGCAAAGGGCAAAGCGTTTGTAACGGATCAATACGCGGCAACGGTCAGCGTCATCGAGTTGGCCACGGGCAAGCTGATCAAGGCGATTGAGGTTGGGGAATTCCCCGAAGGCATTGCAACGAGCGCGGATGGCGGGAGCGTTTATGTGGCGTGCTGGGAAGACAATACGTTGCAGAGAATTAATGCTGAAACGCTTGCCGTTGATGCTTCTGTGTCTTTGGCCGACGGACCGCGCGGGTTCGGGCTGTTTGTCCGTTAACGCAACTGCCGCCATTTGCCTGCGCTCCTGGTAGCAGACGTTTTACGCGGGAGTCTGACGACGGAAAGGTCTGGAGGGCCGCGGTCTGCGTTAAGCCATCACATGGAAGGCGTAGCGAACGACGCTGGCTTTGGTCATATGGTCGGCCAACTCTATCAAGAGATTTACACAATACGGTTTTGGAGGAATTACGATGAGACGCGCATGGAACCGATGGCTGATAGCGGCGCTGGTCGCGCTTGCGGCAGTGCCTGCATATGCCGCAAATGACACCGAGGTGCCATCAGCTACCGACATCATGTTCGAGCGGCCTCACCTGAAGGGGATGGCGAAGGGGAGTGAGGCCAGTTATCGGTTTGAACGGATCGTGTCCGATCCCAATGTCCTTGGCTTGGCGTTTGAAGACGACATCAAACTTAAGATCGAGGATGTTGCAGATGACGGAACTAGCTCCGCGAACCTAGTGGTATTTACCGGAGAGCGTTCTCGGGGCGACAATAGCAATGCGGGAATGACGGGCAACCCGCTGCTCGTTTTCTTTCTGGATCGGGCTGTGCAGAATTACGCAATGCTGTCGGGTGGAAACCGCGCATACCTGAAGAATGCGTTTCGCGTCGACATGCGCCAGAATGCCAAGGTCGAGCCGGTCAAGGTTACCTATGACGGGCAATCGGTTGACGGCTATCGCGTCAAGCTGGTGCCATACGCGAAAGATCTGAACCGGCAGAAAATGAAGGGTTACGAGAGCTCGCACTTCGAAGTTGTTCTGAGCGAGAAGGTGCCGGGGCACTTCGTGCGGTTCGTTTCTGTCTGGGAGAGCACTGAAAAGGGTTCGCCGCGACTTGAAGAGCGGATTACCCTTGAGAAAAGTGGAGTGGAATGATGGCAACGGCGTGCGGAGTTGGGATTAGTTCTGTGAACTGGGCAGTCAAACGGCTGGCGATGATTTTTGCGCTTGCTGCGGGAATTGCGATTGGAGCGATTGCTGTCGCTGGCCACGCGGAAGCCTCTGATGCCCCAGCTAACGACTATCCGACCGTAGCCCGTGCGGACTATGTTTTCGCGTGTATGCAGGTCAACGGGCAGACGCAGGAAGTCTTGCGTAAGTGTTCCTGCTCGATCGATATGATTGCCGAGTTGCTGCCCTATACCAATTACGAAGAAGCCGAGACGGTCATGTCTATTCCGCAAAATGGCGGGGAGCGGGTCAGCATGTTCCTGTCCTACCAGCCTCTTAAGGACAAGGTGGCCCGGCTAAAGAAGGCTCAGGTGGAAGCCGAATTGCGGTGTTTTTGAGCCGTCTCTATTTGGCGTGTTTCGGCGTGAAGAAGTAAAAAAGCGAGGCATCAGCCTCGCTTTTTTCGTTTCGGCCGATGCGTTTGATCAGCGTTGTAGGATCAAGAACCGACACGTTTGGATTCGGTTTCAAATATTTTGCCATCGGTGTCGCGGACCGTGACCTTCAAGGGGGCATCGCCGCCAGCGGCGTACGTAAAGCGGATGTTGGGATCTTCCGACAACGAGATTCCACCTTCCATTTCGAAGACCATCTCATCGCCTTTCATGACGCGAATGAACTCGACGTATTTCGCTGGGATGTAATAGCCGGTCACCTGGTTCATCTGCATGCCCGAATAATTCGGATGACGAACCATGACCTGGGCTTCCTCGGTGAGTTGGCTTGCTTCGGGCGTGAATGCGCGCACCTTCATTTTGCCAACGTTGGCCAAAGCTGCGTCCATGTCCTTGAGTGCGGGTGCCGAGCATCCGCCTGCTGCCTTGACGTATTTTGTGGCCATCAGCAGCTTGCCGTCATTCGTTTCGATAACCGCGCGAATGTTTGAGTAGAGGTCGACGCGGATGCGTGTCGTTATTTTGCGTTCACCCAGGCCTGCTGCATCGCCGAACGTAAAAGCGGCCACAACGGGTGCCGGGTTTTCTTCGACGATCAGCGTCAGCTTCTTGACCGTAGGCGCGACGTTGGCGGGGATGCGGATCGTGATTGGAACAATGGCGGCATCCTGTGCGCGATAGGGCGCTTCGAGCATGACTGCATCGGCGCTCTCAGTCGGTGTGCGATCTTCACCGAACACGTCATCGGAGATGCTTTTCCATAGGGCGTCGTCGGCGTGAGCAGCCGGCGATACGGTCAACGCTGCCGTCATGCTGAAAAGAATTGCAGCAGCGCAAGCGATTGAAAGTTGCCGCATCATTGGGGCAATTCCGGACTTTGCGTAGGTGGTTTGACCTGGTGTCATGTTCGTCTCCTGCGTTTCCTTTATCCGGCGCACGGCCAATATTATCAGCTCTTTTGTCGGCATTCCGGCAATTTGCGATGTTTTGGGCAATGACAGCTGACATTCATGCCCCGCGGCGTACCGCAACGCTCAATGGGCAATGATCGTCATGTCCCGAATCGCACCGCTCCTCGCATCGATCTTATTCCCATTCCAGCTCGGCGTAAGCGGCAGATACTGTTCTTACATGATACTCGTCAAACAAAAGCCAAGCATCTCTTTCCGATTGACCTGCTATTTTCGATGTTTCGGCTAGTGTTTTGCCTTGCTTAATCATAGTCCTGACTTCGTCTATCACCGTGCGCAGATAACTGATCTGCGGCTTGAGAGTGGCGGGCCAGGGCATCGATGCGGGGCCGTGGCCTGGAACGACGCGCTGGGCGGATTGCTGGCTCAAGGCTTCGAGAACGGCCAGCCAGCCCTTGATTGAGCCATCGAGGGTGGGGACGTGACCGGAAAACAGGAGATCGCCCAGGAACAGCGTGCCGGTGCGTTCGTCGCGCACCACGAGGTCGTTGTCGGTGTGGGCCGTCGGCTGGGCGGCCAGGGTTAGCAACCGATTGCCCAGATCGATTTGCAATTCGTTTTCGACCGGGG